>JACRMQ010000002.1 GCA_016214905.1 Ignavibacteriales bacterium
AGTGCAGGCTCGAACGGAAGTATCAGTCCGACACCAACTGCGATAGTGAACTACGGCGGAAGTCAGACATTTACAATTACACCAAGTACCGGTTATCATGTTGACAGCTTGATAGTCGATGGAGTGAAGGTAACATCGGCAACGAGTTATCAGTTCACGAATGTAACTGCAGATCATACGATAAGAGTGACATTCGCGGTTACCCTCATTGATGGATACCGATCTTTTTGCGCAGATAGTTTGGCGTTGACAAAAGACAATAAAGGGAAAGCTGGATTACTTGTTAAAAGGAAACCAGTACGAGCGCAATTTTCATTCGAACTTTCATCTCAATCAGAAGATATAACAGGATTATATATCGAATTCAGCAGCGGTATTGAGATAGCGTATCCTCTCATAACCAATCCGCCATCTCAGGGTGCAGCCGTTGATACGAGGTCGAAGAAGTGGGATTTTATATTCAATCCTCCGCTAACAGCCGGACAGATTGTAACAATCTCAGGATATAGTAGAGAAGGAAAATTCCAGAAAGTTGTTAAATATTTCTGGAAAAAATATGGTTTACGAGAGGGAGACATAGTAAAGTATCCAACTGCGATGGTGAATAATTTGAAATTACCGATGCCTAACAGGGTGAATGTTTTAGCGGAAGCATTTTTGCAAGGTGGATTCTCATCAACGGATGGAATGATAATCGGTCAAAACCGTAAAATGGGGCAGGACAGTTCAAAATATTATGCCTGGTATCAAGCGGTAAAATATGGAGATGTTGTAAAAACCTTATATGCATCTCGAGTTGCAAAGATGCATACGGGTATTCCCAAAGGTTTCGATCAATTTAACAATAATCAGATAATGAAAAGCAAACAAAAAATGCTTTCCCCGACAAAATATGATAATGTTTTACTAGCAGATATGATTGCGCTTAAGCTAAGTATCGTATCCAGTGCGATGAGGAAAACCCCTCTCGGATTCGGAGAATTGATATACGAAAATCCCGATGATAGTACAAATCCATATAATGGTAAAATGGTTAAGGAGCTCGCAGCAATAGGGGATTCCTTAATGATGGGTTATTATGAAAATGGAACGCATCTATTTGCCGATGCCAGTGTTTACAATCTTTTCGATGGAACAATTAAAAGCATAAATCTTGCTTTCGAAGGAAAAATAGATACATCGTCGTTCGCTGATTCATTAATTTTGACGGCAACAAATTTACTTGCAGATGTCCCATTTCTCAGAAAAGATTCTTCGATAGTTCCGGCAATAATTATTCCGATTAACAATCTGACAGAGGAAATTCCTGAATCATTCGAGCTATGTCAGAATTATCCGAATCCGTTTAATCCTGTAACAACCATTGAATTCCATTTGCCTGTTCAGTCGAATGTGACTCTGAACCTCTTTAATATTGTAGGCCAGCAAGTGGCAACAGTTATTGATAATGAAATATTGGATGAAGGAACACATCAACTTGATTATTATCCTGATAATCTGTCATCAGGAGTATATTTTTACAGAATAACTGCCATTGGAGTTCAGGAAGATGATGGCTCGAAACAGGATGCAAAATATACTAGCGTTAAAAAAATGATTTTAATGAAATAATGATTACCTTATGAATATTGTCAGCTTAGGATATAACTGTTATGAATGATAAGAACAAAGTAAATATCCGACTCCTTCATGTAGATGACGAAGAAGCATTTCGGCTGCAGATCAGCGAAATACTATCGTCAGATGGTTACATTGTGGAAACAGTGGTGGATGGAGTTGAAGCAATAAATATTCTGCAGGCAAAAAGATTCGATCTTGTACTGCTTGATATATCGATGCCTAAAGTTAGCGGGATAGAAGTGCTGCATTTCATCAAAAATAACTATCCGGCTACCGAAGTTATTATGTTAACCGGAGTCGATGATCTGAAAGTGGCAGTCGATTGTATGAAAGAAGGCGCGTTCCACTATCTGACAAAACCATTCCTTGTTGATGAATTGACTCAGGTCATCGAAAGAGCTATCGAACATCGCATCCTGAAGAACGAGAACAAAATAATGCGATCTGAGATAAATCGGATTGGTGGTAGTTCGGAGTTGATCGGTGCGAGCCAGGCATTCAAATCGGTTATTTCAATCGCTGATAAAGTAGCTCCAACTGATAGCGGTGTACTTATACAAGGATCGAGCGGCACGGGTAAAGAATTGGTAGCTGATTATATTCATAAACACAGCTTACGTTCAGGAATGCCACTTGTGGCGATAAACTGTGCCGCAATTCCCGATACGCTGCTTGAAAGCGAACTATTCGGACATGAAAAAGGAGCTTTCACCGATGCGCGAAGTCAGAAACAAGGATTGATTGAGTTGGCAGATGGAGGTACATTATTCCTGGATGAAGTTGGTGATATAAGTTCTATCATTCAGCCCAAGTTACTTCGGTTTGTGCAGACCGGGGAATTCAGACGCATTGGTGGAAACACAACTTTACGGGCTGATGTTAGAATAATTTCGGCGACGAATAAAGACCTTCGGGAGGAAGTGAAGCAATCGAGGTTCAGAGAGGATCTTCTTTACCGTTTAAATGTTATCACTATAACCATACCTCCGCTGCGTGAACGAAAGGAAGATATTCCGTTGTTGGTTACTAATTTTTTTAATAAAAAACTTAGAGGTAAAAAAACAAAATGGTTAAGCGGCAAGGCACTTGATGTTTTATGTAAATATGATTGGCCCGGTAATGTCAGGGAACTTGAGAATGTTCTGGAGAGTGCGGTGATACTTTCCAATGGAGATGAAATAGAGCCGGGTGATTTACTCTTGCCGAATTATCGAAACAATTTTTCAGGATCAATCAGCGAGATAAATTCGTCGATGGGCGAAATATCATTGAAGGAACTTGAAAGAATCCATATCACGAACATTCTAAATAATGTATCGGGAGATAAAAAAATCGCCTCGAAAGTTTTGGGTATCAGCTTAAAAACTCTCTATACAAAAATCGCTCAATATAATCTTTAATCTATCTAATCAAAATATAGCGATCGATTGGATGTCATTATCATAATTTCTACATACATTTGTAGAATTTAAAATCTTCTTACCATTTTATCATCAGATCCGGGAAATATCATATATCCATAACTTATTCAAATGGAAAGAGATAGATGATTTTATTTACTTCCTGATCATGCTGCCCGATGTTGGCATCGAATTTGATCATTAATATTTAAGAGAAAATAATGATTGATGTCAGGTCCACGAAAAATGAAAAATATAATCTGATCGAGAATTAATGAAATTAAAGTACATCTGGCAATTGCGGGAATAAATTAATCAAATAACAGTTATTCATACTGTCCTCCTGATGCCGTGCGTATACCCCCTTTGCGTACGGCATTTTTGTTTGATACTCAATCGGTTTTTTCATATATTCCTTTCGCTACAACTTATTGTTTTATCATCTATTTAAGAGAAAATATATTGCATGAATTATAAACAACGTACACACACCTGTGGAGAATTAAGAGCAACTGATGCGGGAAAGATTATTACTCTTACCGGTTGGGTAGATTTTCAGCGTGATCTTGGCGGAGTTATCTTTGTTGTCGTCCGTGATCGTTACGGCAAAACTCAGGTTGTATTTAATCCGCAAAATAATCCTCAGCTTCATCAGCAAGCTGCCTCTCTTAGAAGTGAAGATGTTATTTCCGTATCTGGTAAAGTGAATCATCGTCCGGATGGTATGATTAATCCTAATATGCCAACGGGTGAAATTGATGTCACCGCGGAAGAACTTACAATAGTAACTAAAGCCGATGTACCGCCGTTCGGAATAACTGACGATGTTAACGCGAGCGAAGAGTTGCGTCTCCAATATCGATATCTTGATCTCCGTCGGCCCGCAATGCAGAAGAACTTTATAACTCGTCATCATATGTATCAGATTACACGCAAATATTATGATGAGCTGAAATTCATCGAGGTAGAAACCCCGATACTTATGAAGAGCACTCCGGAAGGTGCACGCGATTATCTTGTTCCGAGTCGGGTTCACCATGGAAAATTCTACGCGCTTCCGCAATCGCCGCAAACGTACAAGCAATTGCTGATGGTTTCAGGGATGGATAGATATTTTCAAATTGTGAAATGTTTCCGCGATGAAGATTTGCGCGCAGATCGTCAACCTGAATTCACTCAGATCGATGTTGAAATGTCTTTTGTTGATGAAGAAGATATTTATCGGGTGACGGAAGGTTTGATGAAGCGGTTCTTTAAAGAGATTAAAGGAATCGATATACAAACTCCGTTTCCACGTTTGACATACAAAGACGCGATTGAAATGTATGGTTCGGATAAACCGGATTTAAGATTTGATTTGAAGTTCACCAATATAAATGAGTTGGTTCAAGATTCAGGATTCAAGATTTTTGCAGATGTTGTAAAAAAGGGTGGAGATGTTGCCGGATTTGTTGCGTCGCAATGTGCAAATTATTCACGTAGTCAGCTTGATCTCCTTACTGATCTCGCAAAGAAATTAGGCGCAGGTGGATTGGTATGGATGAAAGTTACAGCAGATACCGTTGAATCACCGATCGAAAAATTTATCGGTAAAGAAGTCCTTACCAGCATCAAGAATAAAATGAAAGCTAATGTCGGTGATCTTATTTTACTAATCTCCGATAGTTGGATAAAGACGTACACCATACTTGGTAATCTCCGGCTTGAAATCGGCAAAAGATTGAATCTTCTAGACGAATCGAAAAATAATTTGTTATGGGTTACTGACTTCCCGATGTTCGAATATGATGAAATCGAAAAAAGGTACGTGGCAGTCCATCATCCATTCACATCACCAAAGTTGGAAGATTTATCGTTGTTAGACTCCGATCCGTCAAAAGCTCACGCGAGAGCGTACGATTTAGTTTTTAACGGAAGTGAAATTGCAGGTGGAAGCATTCGTATTCATGACCGTGCATTGCAGAGTAAAGTATTTGGATTGTTAGGAATCAGCGAAGAACAGGCAAAGAAGAAATTCGGATTTTTACTCGAAGCATTTCGTTATGGCGCACCACCTCACGGCGGAATTGCTTATGGGTTTGACCGTATCTGCATGTTGTTAACGGGAGAAAAATCTATTCGCGATGTAATTGCGTTTCCGAAAACAACGAGCGCAATGTCGTTGATGGATGAATCACCGTCAGAAGTCGATGAAGCACAATTAAAAGAGCTGCATATAAAAATCGTATGATAGAAATCATTGAAACCAAATTTATTTATTGGGATAGTAAAACATAATGAAACAAATCGTGCCACAGGAGATCATCGAAAAGAGAATCTTTCTGATAAGAGGGCAGAAGGTCATGCTCGATTTCCATCTTGCTGGACTTTACGAGGTTGAAACAAAGGCCCTCAAGAGAGCCGTTAAAAGGAACCTTGAAAGATTTCCAGACGATTTTTGTTTTGCATTATCTGATGAAGAATGGAATAACTTGAGGTACCAATTTGGCACCTCAAGTTCTGCACAATGGGGAGGGAGGCGTTACCTGCCTTACGTCTTCACAGAACAGGGTGTCGCGATGCTCTCATCAGTTCTGAGAAGCAAGAAAGCCATTCAAGTTAACATCGAAATTATGCGTGCATTTGTTAGGTTAAGGGAAATATTAGCGACTCACAAAGACTTAGCCCGCAAGCTGGAAGAAATGGAAAAGAAATATGATGCACAATTTAAAATTGTATTCGATGCAATTCGTCAATTGATGCTACCTCCCGAAAAGCCAAAACGCCCGATTGGCTTTCATATAGAGGAAAAGAAAGTTAAATATTCGGTAAAAAATAAATTTAAGGGTAAATATTTAAATTATAAGTCTGAAATCTAAAAAATCCAAAAATCTATTTAAGGAGAACTTATGATCGGAATTGTTGGTTTTGGCGCGTACCTTCCTCGGTACCGCATAAAAGCAGAAACGATCGCAAAGCAATGGGGAATGGATGCTAATGCGATTGTTCGTGGTTTGCAGTTAAATGAAAAAACTGTCCCCGGACAGGATGAAGATACGATAACTATTTCTGTCGCGGCAGCGAAGAATGCACTTTTGCGTGCGCAAATCGATCCGCAGGAAATTGGTGCATTGTACATTGGATCTGAATCGCATCCATACGCTGTGAAACCGAGCGGCACAATTGTGATCGATGCACTCGGAGTTGGTCCCCATGTTCACGTTGCGAGCTACGAGTTTGCATGTAAAGCAGGAAGTGAAGCAATGTTTGTTGCATATAGTCTTGTTAAAGCAGGCGAGATGAAATATGCAATGGGCATCGGTGCCGATACATCTCAGGGTGCACCGGGCGATGCACTGGAATATTCCGCATCAGCAGGCGGCGCAGCGTTCATCATGGGAAGCGAGAAAGTTGTGGCTGAAATTCTTTTCACTCACTCTTACACATCCGATACTCCCGATTTCTGGCGGCGTGAAGGTGAAGACTATCCTCGTCACGGCGGAAGATTCACTGGCGACCCTGCATACTTCAAACATGTTATGGGTGCCGCAAACGCACTTCTAGAAAAATCGAAAATGAAACCTTCCGAATTCAAGTATGCTGTGTTTCATATGCCGAATGGCAAATTTCCACAGGAAGTCGGCAAGCGTCTCGGTTTTACAAAAGAGCAATTGGAAGTCGGATGGATTGTTCCGTGGATGGGTAACACTTATTCAGGTTCATCCCCAACCGGACTTGCAGCGATTCTCGATGTTGCCAAGCCGGATGATAAGATATTTATGGTCTCGTTCGGTTCAGGCGCGGGCAGTGATGGATTTATTTATCGTGCAACAAAAGAGATCACCAAAGTTCAGAATCGCGCGCCGAAGTTAAGAGATTATCTTGATAAAGATAAAATCTATTTAGACTACGGTCAGTATGCGAAGTTCCGTAAAAAAATTAAACTTAATGAATAAGGAGACCCGACCATGAGAGATGTAGTAGTTATTGGAGCCGGCATGACGAAGTTCGGCGAGCTTTGGGGCAAATCAATAAAAGATATTTTTGTTGAAGCCGCACTTAAAGCGATTGAAGATGCCGGAGTTAAACAAATTGACTCGATGTACGTAGGTGCGATGTCGTCTGGTTTATTCGTTGGGCAGGAACATTTAGGCGCGGTGATGGCAGATTATCTTGGTGTAACTCCGATTCCGGCAACACACGTTGAATCGGCTTGCGCCTCAGGCGGCGTTTCGTTCCGACAAGCATATCTTGAAGTTGCTTCAGGTGCGAGTGATATAGTACTTGCAGGCGGTGTTGAGAAGATGACAGACGGTGCCGATGTAACAGAAGCATTGGCAACCGCCGCCGATCAAGAATATGAAGTTTATCAGGGAGTTACATTCCCCGGATTATATGCAATGATCGCACACGCTCATATGAAAGAATTCGGCACAACACGGAAACAGCTTGCCGCAGTTGCTGTGAAGAATCATCGTAACGGTGCCAAGAATCCAAACGCGCAATTTCGTTCGGATATTACAATAGATCAAGTCCTTAACGCGACAATGGTCTCTGATCCGTTCGGGTTGCTCGATTGCTCACCAGTGAGCGATGGAGCCGCAGCCGTAATTGTCACAACGATGGAGATTGCAAAGAAACTTAAGAAGAAACCAATCAAAGTTATCGCATCTGCGCAAGCTTCCGATACGATAGCGCTTCACAGCCGACCGAGCATTACAACTCTCGGTTCTGTTGTGAATGCCGCGAAGAAAGCATACAAGATGGCAGGATTGAAACCATCTGATATCGATCTTTGCGAAGTGCACGATTGCTTCACGATTGCAGAGATTGTTGTTTCGGAAGATTTAGGATTTTTCAAGAAAGGCGAAGGGGGAAAAGCCGCTGAGAAAGGTTTGACTGCAATCGGCGGAAAAATTCCAATCAACACAAGCGGCGGACTGAAATCTAAAGGTCATCCGGTTGGAGCAACAGGCATCGCGCAAATAATTGAACTTTACGAACAACTCAATGGCAAAGCAGGCGACCGTCAGGTTAAAGGCGCGCGTATCGGTATGGCGCAGAACATGGGCGGAAGCGGCGCAAGCTGTGTCATTCATATACTGGAGGGCGGAAAATGATTACTGCACGTTATCATCGCGAAATTCCTCAACGCTATCGGCTCGAAGCAGGCAAATGCACAAAGTGCGGATATGTTGCTTTCCCGCCGCGGCTTGTTTGCCCGAAGTGTAACACGAAAAAATTCAAACCAATCGTGTTGAAGGATGAAGGGAAAATAATTACCTACACTGTAATTCGTGTGGGACCCGATAAATTTTCAAAAGAGACTCCATACGCAATCGGAATTATCGAGTTGAACGATAAACTCCGTTTGACAGCTCAGATCGCAGGTGTGGTTGATTTTGATAAACTGAAGATCGGACAGAAGGTGAAGCTCGTCTTCCGCAAAATTCAAGACGACGGCAAAGCCGGCATACACATGTATGGGTATAAAGCTGTACTAGTTTAAGAATGTGCGACTCACTTTCAGCATAGGTTCTTGGTTGGAAGTGAGTCGTACTTAAATTTCCGAAGGAACACGAAGCATCTTCGAGTAACTTCGTACCTGCACGCCGGTGCATTTTCTTGTTCGAGTTTCGGCATGCAGGCGTGTCTTCTCCGTGATCTTCGTGTAACAAACACCTTGCTGGGAAGGAGTTCCACTCCTGACCCAAGCGGAAAGAGGATTTGATTTTGTATCTATTTCATCATACACTCTCGTTATGTTTATATAGATAATTGGCAATGTAATTAAAATTATATAGGGGAGAGTATTATGGGTTTTAAAAAGATTGAAGATTTTATAGGTGTCGAACTTGATCCCGATGCACGAGTAATGTTTGTTGAGTGGGAGAAATATCTCAATAAAATTGTTTATTTCGGAGGGGAAATATTTTGTGAAATTCTCAATAAATCTACGTTAGGTAAAGACGATTCGCTCCCGTTAATTATGTTTTTTCGTAATAGCATCGAACTGGTTGGCGCAATTTCCTCATTGAATGTCAACTTTTATAGTGAGCCGGCGAAAATAATTCTTCGGACCCTTTTAGAGACAATGCTATATATAAATTATATTTCTCAAAAAGATTCTAAACAAAGGGCTTTGAGTTTTTTGATTTGTCAATATCATGAAAAGCTAAATGCTTACAAGAAACTAGATCCAACTAAAGAACAAGGAAAGAGATTCCATGAGCAATTAAAAGATGATGAATTTTTTAAGACTTATAAATTTCAGGAACAAGATTTATTAAAATTGCAGATAGAGAATTTAGAATCTCTAATTAAGAATGATTTATACAAAGAAGTTGAAAAAGAATACCAAAGAGTAAAGAAAGAAAATCCTCGACATAAACCCGTATGGCATGAATTCTTTGGTGGTCCCAAAACGATTGAAAAATTAGCTTATAATTTAAAAGTCGGTTCTCTTTATGAAATAATTTATAGAAATTTATCAAAAGGTACTCATGGTAACAATATTATCGACGGTTATATTTCTGATGGAGGTGAAGGAATTACTCATTTCTCACAAATAAGATTCCCTTACTCTGCTCAATTTGTTTGTCAAATCACGATTACCCTTTCACTTAGGATATATAGAATAATTATCGTTAATCAAGTTCCAGAGATGATGGATAAATATAAATCATTTTATCTGAGTGAGATAAGAGATTTTCATCTTGCCATGGCAAATCAGGAGTTTCTTAAAATAAAGTGAACGCCATATAACCCGCCGCTAATGTTAATGAAATTAAAATATATATAATAAAATGGAAGCCATAGTTTATCACAAATACGGTTCACCGGATGTTCTGGAATTAAAAGAGGTAGAAAAACCTACTCCAAAGGATGATAAGGTCAATGAAATATAAATACCATCATATCGGGATTCCAACAACAAAAGCTATCGAGGGTGAAGAATATTTAAAGGATTATAAAGTATATCATTACGGTTTCGAGAATAGTGAGTTCGGAATCGAATGGATGCGGTACGAGGAAGATTGTGAACTCCCGGAAATAGTAAAAACTCTACCGCATGTTGCTTTCGAGGTAGATGATATTTACGAAGCGATCAAAGGTAAAAAGGTGATCATCCAACCAAATAGTCCATCGGAAGGAAATGTTGTGGCATTTATAGAAGAGAATGGCGCACCGATTGAGTTTATTCAAAAGCTGATTGAATGAAAACTTACATTGCGTTATTCAGAGGCATCAATGTCGGCGGTAAAAATTCATTGCCGATGAAAGAGCTTGTTGCCATTCTGGAAAATATTGGCGCACGGAAAGTCAAGACCTATATCCTGAGCGGTAATGCAGTATTTCAGAGCGATGAAAAAAACCTGTCACAACTCTCCAAGCGGTTGACTATTGAAATCAAGAAGCGCCATGGTTTCGAGCCGCATGTTCTTATTCTCGAGTTAGATGCAATAAAAAGAGCAATGACGGAAAATCCATTTCCTGAGGCAGAAGCAGACCCAAGCAGTTTGCATCTTGGTTTTCTTATCTCTACACCTAAGAATCCTGACCTCAAGAAACTCGAGAGTTTTAAAAAGAAAAGTGAACGATATTATCTAAGCGATCATGTTTTTTATCTGCATGCGCCCGAAGGGATCGGCAGATCCAAGCTTGCTGCAAGTACCGAAAAATTACTTGGTGTTCCGATGACAGATCGTAATTGGAGAACCGTATGCAAAATCAGAGAATTGGCAAATGAATGATTAATAAGACCGAATATTCTGATCAATCTGCCGTATAGAAAGGGAGCAACGGATATTGGTGAACTCAGACAGTTGATAGCACTAAATATATTTGATGAGCGAATCATTTTTCTCTAAATTTTGTTAATAATAATTGTCAATGGATTATTAAATTATGCTTTCATTTAGAAATATATTATGCAAAAAAATAGATTAGAAGCTTTCAGCGATGGAGTAATTGCTATCATTATAACCATTATGGTCCTTGAGTTGAAGATCCCTCATGAACCGGATATCTATGAATTGTTCCATATATTCCCAAAGTTTTTAAGTTACGTACTCAGCTTTTTATACCTTGCTATCTACTGGAATAACCACCATCATTTGCTACACACCGTTCATCGTGTCAATGGAAAAATATTATGGGCTAACATACACTTGCTTTTCTGGTTATCACTAATTCCATTTGCCACAGCATGGTCCGGGGAAAATAATTTTGCCGCCGATCCGGTTATTGTATATGGTTTTATACTGTTCATGTCAGGACTATCATATTTTATTTTATCCAAGACAATAATATCCTCACACGGAAAAGATTCGATTTTGGCATCGGCAATAGGAAAAGATTTTAAAGGTACATTGTCGGTAATACTTTATGCTGTATCGACTCCGCTTGCGTACTGGGAACCAGGAATCTCAATGGGAGTTTATACATTGGTTGCCATAATGTGGCTCATACCAGATAAACGCATTGAGAAGGAACTTTCAAGGACGGTTGAATAGCGGGTAATATTCCGACATTCTATCCCATCTTGGAAATGTGATGTTAATTTTGTTTTCTGTTATGTTCTGCTTAATTTAAGTCAAAGTTGAATGAGTAACAAAGCATTACACGAAGGGCACGAAGAGAAATATTTCACGAAGATCCCCGAAGTATCACCGTTCTCTTTGTGTAACAAAAAAAGGATTGTATGAAAGATAAAATCAGAATAGCATCCGGACAAGGATTTTGGGGAGACTTGCAAAGTGCACCGATGGATCAGGTAACGAAAGGACAGATCGATTATTTAATGATGGATTTTCTTGCGGAAGTAACTATGTCCATTATGCAAAAACAGAAACGCCGCAATCCTGAACTCGGTTATGCAAAAGATTTAGTCCAGATTATCGAACAAATACTTCCTATCTGCATAGAGAAAAATATCAAGATCATAACTAACGGTGGCGGAGCTAATCCCGAAGGTTGTCGTGATGCTATTTTCAAGTGCGCAAATAAAAAGGGATATAAGAATCTCAAAATCGCGGCAGTGCATGGCGACGATATCCTTCCGAATATCGAACTCCTTCGCAAGCAAGGTATTCCATTTACAAATTTAGAAAATGGGGCATCATTTGATTCAATCGGACATAAAATTCTGAGTGCAAATGTTTACTTTGGTGCGAGACCGATTGTTGAAGCTTTGAAGCAAGACGCCCAGATTGTAATTACAGGTCGAACTACTGACACATCATTAACTTACGCACCAATGATTTATGAATTCGGTTGGTCGTGGGATGATTGGGATAAATTAGCTGCCGGTGTTGTGGCGGGTCATATACTTGAATGCGGCGGACAGGCGACAGGCGGCAATTTTTCTGCCGGCTGGAAATCTGTACCCGACCTTGCACACATCGGTTTTCCGATTGCAGAAGCATATCCAAACGGCGAGTTCATTATTACAAAACACGAGAACACTGGCGGACTTGTTTCAGTAGATACGATCACCGAACAGCTTATGTACGAGATTGGCGATCCACAAAATTATATCACGCCAGATTGTGTTGCCGATTTTTCATCAATAAAACTAGAACAGGTTGGAAACAATAGAGTAAAAGTTTTTGGAGTGAAGGGGAGACCCGATACCGACACATTCAAAGTCTCAATGGCATACGCCGATGGTTACACTGCCGTTAGCACGCTTACCTTCACATGGCCCGATGCATTAGAGAAGGCGAAAAAAGCGGATGAAATTCTTCGAACGCGCCTAGCTGATTTGAAGTTACATTTTGATGAAATACGGACGGAATTTCTCGGTTTAAATTCGTGTCATGGGCATTTGGCTCCAATGCCTGATAAGATCAATGAAATAGTTTTGCGAATCGGCGTGCGTTCACACGATCATCACGCGGTTGAAAGATTCGGAAAAGAAATAGCCCCGTTAATTTTAACAGGACCTCCATCAGTTACAGGATTTGCCGGGGGCAGACCGAAACCGAGTGATGTGATTGCCTACTGGCCCTCACTTATTCCTAAAAAAGATATCAATCCTATTGTAACGGTAACGTCAATTTAGTTTTCTATTTTTATTGCAGATAAGAAAAAAGCCCCAACATGCGAGCTGAGGCTTTCAATTATTGAGGAAAATAAATTGGTTAACGACCTGATGCTTTCAAATTAATATCGATGTAAGTCAGGTTGTTCGAATAATCGAATGTGGGAATCCCGCCTGTTCCTTTTGTCGGAATTATTCCACTTATACCATCGAGGAAAAAAGTATTGAGTGCAATGCTTGGATGGCCTGTGCCATTCATTCCATCCAAACTGAATGTTAATCGATATGTTCCTGCTCCTGCATTCAGATCACGAGTTTTCCAGTTGTATCCGTAAATAATTTTTCCGGGAATATTGATTTCGGCAGAGTAATAACCTGAACCATCTGCTGCTTCCCACACACCGCCGTTAAATAACACCGTAGCTGCATCTTGACCTTCCCAGATTCCAAGTCCAGGATTCCATATTGCATTCTGAACAACTCCTTTAGGCTGAATCATCTTTTGGATTGTCAGTCTGGCACAACCGGAATAAATTGTGGACTTTGTGCTTTGATAAGTAGTTGTATTTGTTCCCCACATTTCTGAAGTTCCCTTTCCATACAGCAGCTGCATAGTGAAACCGAGCATTGCGGGCCATTCTGTTGTTCCAAGATTTTTAAACAGGACAACCTCAGTTCTTAGAACTGATCCGATCGACCAGTCTTTCGATTCAAGGTTGTCACCCCAATCGACTGAATCAACCACTACCTGCGGTCCGGTTGCGGCACTCACTAATAAATTCTCTGCCTGCCAAACATTGAATTCATCCTGTTGGAGATACCAGTTAACTCCGTCGACGGTCAAGTATTTTCCTGTAAAATTAGGAACGCCAAAAGTTCCTCTCAGAACTTTTGTTGCTCCGTCGGACCAAATGACCGGGAAGGAGAGATTATTTCCGAATACTATAGTCTCACCACCGCCACCTTTCTGTAGCGGGCTGAGTTCTGTGTTCGGTGCAATTTGATCATACGAACATTGTGTAAACAATGCTAACCAACAAATGATCAAAATTAAGATAAGTTTATTCATAATATTTAACCCCTTAAATATTAATTTGAAATTAGTTAATTAGGTGCTTTAGATTGCCCATTTGATGTGCAAATGCAAATTACGAATTAAGCGATAACAAGTCAAGATAATTTTATGAGTTTTAAATATTTTACTTGAAATTTTATTATGAATCAGAATATCAGATATTATAGTATGAATTGATTGTTTGATAATAATTCAATTTTACCTATTTTAGTTTGAGAATATAAATTTTTACTACAGGTTAATGTTATGAAAGTTAAATTAGAGAATATTTGTCATACCCGTTCGGGTGATAAAGGTGATACTGCAAATATAGGTTTGATCGCCCGTAAACCTGAATACTATCGGATCATAAAAAAATATGTTACTGCTGATATCGTAAAAAAATATTTCGAAGGAATCTGCCTTGGTAAAGTTGTTCGTTATGAAATGCCAAATCTTAACGCCTTAAATTTTCTTCTTTATAATTCACTTGGCGGAGGGGGCACAGTTTCTTTGATGAACGATGCTCAAGGAAAAACACTTGGCAGTGCATTGTTGAGAATGGAAATTGAAGTTGATGAAGATTTTCGGTAATCCAATCTTGTTATCCTCGTTTTATCAAAAATCCGGATTTAAAAGAACAACTATCACCTAAATTCAATACTTCATACACTTTATAATGGAAATCGGATAAAGTAGTAACCATTCTGAATATATATCTGCGACGTTGGTGGTTGAAACTAAAACCATACACAGGTTGGTTATATCCTTTACGGAACGCACGTCACTGATGGGCACCATGCCATTCTTTCGCGGAATTATTTACACATTGAAGTAAAATCAAAATAATTATTTAATGATCAAATAAAAGACTGGAGAAGAGCATGCTCTTACACCAACAATTTGTACGAATAGCAAAGCAACACGAGAAGAAACTCGCGATAGTAGATAGAACTCTTCGACGTCGGGTAACTTACAAAAAGGCACTGATAGGCGCCCTTATTCTTGCAAAGAAATTTCAAAATTATCCCCCGGGATTTTTAGGCATCATGCTGCCGAATTCTGCCGGTTCTGTTTTGTCAATCTTGGCAACTTTGATGAGCGGTCGTGTACCTGTCATGATAAATTATTCAACGGGTGCAGCCGCTAATTGTGAGTTCGCGCAGAAGAAATGCGATTTCAAAACTATCATTACGTCAAGAGCACTCTGCGAGAAAATCAATTGTAAAAAGATAAATGGCATGATCTTTCTTGAAGATATCATGGAATCAATTTCTTTCTTCGATAAGATCAAAGCGGCTATCACTGCAGGTCAATCGGCAGACCAAATATTAAAAAAGATACATGCAGGGAACGAGGATGATACATTACTTATTTTGTTCACCAGCGGTAGTGAGAAAGATCCTAAAGGTGTTCAATTAACTCACAGAAATATTACATCCAATTACGAAAGTCTAATCAAGGCATATTCGTTTTCGTCGGAAGATATATTTTTAGCAAATTTGCCATACTTCCATGTTTTTGGGCAAACGGCAAATCTTTGGGTACCAATAGCAGTTGGGATGACGATAGTTACTTATGCAAATCCTCTTGACTTTAAAGTTATATGTGATATTGTTCGAGAAGAAAACGTTACACTTATGGCAGGAACGCCAATGTTTTTCTGGGGCTATCTCAGAAATTCCAAAACCGGCGATTTCAAATCGGTAAGAATTCTACTATCAGGAGCCGATAAATGTCCGGATGCTCTCCGTAAAGGTTTTCTTGAGAAGCATGACAAAGTTTTACTGGAAGCATACGGCGCCACCGAAACAAGTCCTGCAATAACAGTTAACACGCTGGAAAATAATCGGCCGGGAAGTGTTGGACGGCCAATTGACGGAGTTCTGGTGCGAGTGGAAAATTATGAAACAGGTGAGGAATGTGGTGTGGGAGAAATCGGGAAAATTTTAGTTAAAGGTGATAATGTAATGAAGGGATACTTTGATGATTTTGAACAGACTTCGTTGAGCATTCGCCATGGATGGTATGACACTGGAGATATGGGGTATCTGGACGCAGAAGGTTATCTATGGCACGTTGGCAGATTGAAACGTTTTTTGAAAGTCGGTGGCGAAATGGTGTCGTTAATAAAAGTGGAAGATGTTTTGGAAAAACTTCTATCGGCGGATATTGAATGTTGTGTGGTCGAAGTCCCCGATGCGATACGCGGAGCCAGAATTGTTGCTGCGGTGACGAAGCAAATCGATGATAAACTGATCCTGAAGAAAATGTCTGAGCAGTTACCAAAAATATCGTTACCGAGCAAATTCGTGGTTATACCCGAAATGCCGAAAACAGGGAGTGGAAAAATTGATTTTAGAGCAATCACCGAACGAGTAAGAGATGTAATTCAGAATATTTAGAATATAATTGGGAAGAATATCCGAAATCATATTTCTGAATTATCTGATTTGAAAATGTGATTCGTATGGAGAATGTATGATGAAAAGATGCAGTTGGTGTGGCACTGATGAACTATACATAGCTTACCACGACGAAGAATGGGGAGTACCCATACACGATGACCGGCATCTTTTTGAAATGCTGACGCTTGAAGGGGCACAGGCAGGTTTGAACTGGTTAACCATTCTTAAAAAAAGAGAGAACTATCAAAAAGCATTCCATAATTTTAATATTACACGAATTGTCGGTTATTCACTAAAAGATTTTAAACGCCTCCTTGCTGATTCAGGTATAGTGAGAAACCGGTTAAAGATTGAATCGACAATATCTAACGCTAAAGCTGTATTGAAAATTCAAAAAGAATATGGATCGTTCGATTCGTATATTTGGCAATTTGTAAATCACAAATCCCGGCAGAATAATTGGTGTACAAGCGAACAACTTCCTTCGCACACAAATGAATCTGATGCGATGAGCAAAGATTTAAAATTGCGTGGATTCAAATTTGTCGGTTCAACAATTTGCTATGCCTTCATGCAAGCAGTTGGGATGGTGAATGACCATACAGCAGATTGTTTTAGATATAAAAAAATTAAAAAACTTATGAACTAAGCACTATAATTAACCAGGAAACCTACCACAAATCTTCTATTATTACCTTCATTTTTTATTCATTTTCATCAAAGAGAGGATAATATTGCAAAAATATGTCAAACATACTTGACATATTGTAAAATATATATTACATTAGGGAGTAATATTGGAGAAATGGATGAAAACCAGTTTAAGAAAATTTAGATTCGAACATGGCGATTTAAGTCAGCAGCAACTCGCCGATATGGTAAAAGTTTCCCGTCAAACGATTGTAGCGATAGAGCGAGGTGACTACAATCTCTCGGTGAAACTTGCGTTGTTACTCGCTCAGACGCTTAAAACAACTGTAGATGAACTTTTCCAACTTGAGGAGAAAGATTATGTTTAATAAAGACAAAATATTCTGGATGGCAACTTTTATTTTTGTTTTGGGAATTATTATCGCAGTCATAACTCAAAATCAGTTGTGGTTATTTATACTTGTCGGATCGTATCTCCTCAGACCCACACTAGCTTCGCTGAATATTGGAAGAGAAAGTATCGATGAGCGACAGATGAGTATCCAATATCGCGCTGGAAATATTGCGTTCGCAGTTATGGTTATTGGATCTATTGTCATGTCAATCTGGGAAAGCACCAGGGGTGATCATAGCTGGGAATTTTTCAATGCAATAGTTATTCTTGGTATCGCGGCACGTGGCTTGGCAAATGTTATTCTTATTGGAAATTATCGTGAGTCAGCAACAAAAATAATTATGACAGTGGGACTAATGGTTATACTTTTTGTCACTCTTGAAAACGGATTTAGTCTGGGTGGTCTAATAGAATCACTCCCAGGGCTGGGTATCGTAGGTGTCGGCTGGTTATCAAAGAAATATCCCAAAACAATTGGTGGAATAATATTTGTCATAACAATCGCAATGCTATTTCTGATTTTGAGTCGAGGATTTGTTATAGGGCAATTTATTACTGCCGTACTAATTACAGTTCCCTTAGGTACTGCTGGCATTGGTCTTACTATGGGTGATAGAAGAAAAGACGATTCTGATGATGTGCACACTTAATCTATTTCTTATTCATTTATAAAAAGGAGAGACTATGCTTAAAAGACATATCAAAACATTATTCTTATTTAGTGCACTAATTAGCACTTTGTTTTCATCTTGTATGATGCAGGGAATAGAGCCGATTCCAGCAGATAAACAATCGTTCATTGGAAAATGGAAATCGGAGGTAGGTATAGAGATAGAAATATTCTCGAAAGGGACTGCCAATATCGTACGTCTCGAAAATAAAACTGGCACTGAGAAATTGGATATTAATGCATCCAATCCGACAAATTTCAGAGTTTATTTTCCCAAGGACAGCGTCTTGATGTTGATTCAACCACAAAACATCGCACGTGAATATAGAATTGATCGATATCCGACAGGGCTCGATAATAAAGTGACGATGATACTGAATGGTGTAACGTTGGTGAAAGAAGAATCCAAATAAAAGAAACAGAATAATTTACTCTCTTAAACACTGCATTCTCTCGAATTCAAACTAATCAAATCAACAATAACTAAAAAGAAAGGAATTCACATGTCGTTATCACGATATTTTTCCGGAGCGATTGTATTTGTCGTGCTTATGTCTCTTTGCATTCTGGGATGCTCGACCTATTCCAACGCTCAAGCCAAACAACGGATCGGAATATTTGATTCGCGTTCTGTTGCTATTGTTCATGCAAATTCAAAGTTCTTTAAAAATCCATATCCTGAAATCAAAAAGAGAATGGAAACTGCTAAAGAAAAGAACGATACGAAAGAAATTGCAAAGATTGAATATGAAGCAAAGTTGCATCAGGCAATTCTACACGATCAGGGATTTGGTAAAGGATCAGTAAATACTATTATTGATTTGTATAAAGATAAAATAGCTGAAATCGCAAAAGCAGAAAATCTAAGCGCAGTAGTATCGAAATGGGAAGTTGTCTATTCTAATCCGGACATTGAACTTGTAGATATCACGGATAAAATTACTGCTTTCTTCGAGCCTTCAGATAAAATGAAAGAAACTATAAAGGAAGTTCCGCAGCATGAACCTGTGAAAGATGCATTTTTCATAGATGATTAAGCAGATTTACTACTGGAGACATACGAGGGATGGGTATGTCTCCGGAAGCAATAAATGCAGAAATTATTTCTGCTAACACAAATAGTAAATTTTGCATTGTTAACTATACTTAAAGGAGAATGTCATGAAATGCAAAAATATTTACCTGATAATTTGGGGATTAATTATTTTTTTCATTGGTTGTGGTACTAATGAATCTGATGTTCCATTAACAGCCAAACCAAATGAGAAGGGGAGTTTTACAGATACAAGAGATGGCAAAATTTATAAAACTATAAAAATAGGTGAGCAATGGATTATGGCTGAAAATCTGGCATATAAACCAGCTAATGGAAATTATTGGGCATATAATAACGACACAATGAATATTACAAGGTATGGTTATTTGTATGATTGGGAAACTGCAAAGCAAGTCGCGCCACCGGGTTGGCATCTGCCGACCGAATCAGATTTTCTGACATTTCGAAAATCTTTGGGCGGGAAAAGAGATCTATATAAATATTTGGGAGGCACTATGGAACTGGTTTATAAACAAATGGTGGTTGGTGGTTGTGGATTTAATGCGTTAATGGCTGGTGTTCGAAGAGGTGATGGCAAATTTTTTGGCTTGGGAGGGCAAACAGATTTTTGGAGCTCTACTAAAACAAACAATGGACAATGTTTCTACATATTAGATGCTAAAATAGATGGCAAACCTCACGGACTGTTGGATAGCAAAGAAGGTACCGCAGCTTTAGCAGATCAACAAGACAATGCAACATGGGGAAAAAGTGTTCGCCTATTCAAAGATTAGTAATGATTTGATATATCACTGATACCTAGCATGCAAGGATATGACATTCGGAATGTAAGAGATTAAATAATGACTAAATTTTGGAGATTAATAAAATGAATACTCTATCAGAACACCTCGAACCTCGAAATAAACGAACAGAAATTTTTGTTTGGTTTATAATAGGCTTGATTTCAATCGTGATTACTTTAATTATAGGTATAAACGATAATCTTCCCGGAATCTTGCTATTATTGCTCGGATCCTTTGCGCTTGTTTACGCTTTACTACAACTCATTGGTAAATCAAAGAATCTCAGCCCCGCGCAACAATTGTTATACTGGTCACCAAGAGTTCTTTCGATTGTCTTTATAGCATTCACCTGTATTTTCGCGCTAGATGTATTTGGGGAGTCTCGGGGATTCGGAGCGACAATTCTTGCTCTTCTCATACACCTTATTCTTCAATTTATTATGATAGGAGTTCTAATACTATCATGGCGTAGAGAGTGGATCGGAGGAATCATTTTTATTTCCCTCGGACTACTTTATATTGTTGAAATGTGGGGTAAGTTCCCACTGATGACATATGTCATAATATCCGGACCTCTTGCACTTATTGGAGTACTATTTTTTCTCAACTGGCGGTATCGGAAAAATATGAGACTCAATTCGTAAGTGAAGGTCGAATTTGAATCTAGAAATAAAATGAAGTAAGGTATGACGTGCAAGAATTAACTGAACGCATCAGCAACGCTTTAGCGAAAGAAGAAGCAAGAGCTGAATTCTATGCAAATAGCGGACGGGTAACATTTCTTATCATCATGACATTTATCGCGTTGCTTAATGTCAGGTCTGTAACGTTTCAAGCGAATATAATGAATTTCAGTATTCTTGCTCTTGGTTATACCTATGGGTTATTTGTGCTTATACGGATGCGGCGCTTTGGTTATCATCCAGCCATGAAGTACATCACATCTTGTCTCGATATTATTTTGGTTTTTCTATTGCTCTTCCTGTACACAAAAATAGAAATCCCGGCAGTTGCACTGAAGAATTATGTCTTTGTTATCATTTATCCTCTTATCGGTTTAACAGTTTTTCGGTATGATAAGAAGTTAACTTTGGTAACAGGCATCTTAGCTGTTTTGTTGTATATGATTATAATTACTTACCTCTGCATCTCCGGTTCGATTACGATGACTTGGGGTGGGTATGACCGTGAGCTTTTTAGTCAAGATGTTACGTACATAGGACAAGCTACAAAAATAATTTTACTCATTGGCTTTATCGCTTTGATGGCATTTCTTGCTCAATATTCACGTCGGTTAATTTTTAAACTTGTTAATGATGAATCCAAAATCAGACAAAAACAAGAACAGATTGAACATGAACTTAGAATCGCTTCGCATGTGCAGCAAAAATTTGTGCCAAGCTCATTTCCGGAAGTTGCCGGTCTCTATCTTTACGGTATTGTTGAGCAAGGTAAATTTATCGGTGGTGATTATTGCGATTTTATTAAGTTTGCGGATGACAGACTTTTAGTTGTTGTTGCGGATGTTTCGGGGAATGGAATTCCAGCGGCATTGATAATGGCTGAAGTGCGGGCTTCGATTCATCTTCTTGCTAAAATGGAAATCGGATTAGAGCAACTTGTTGAGCGATTAAATATTTTGTTATTCCATAGCACGCAAAAGAAGCATTTTGTAACGTTTTTCGCAGCAGAAATCGATACGACCAAACAAATTATTTCGTATGTCAATGCGGGTCATCCGTCACCTTTAATATATGCCGATGGTGCTATTCGTACATTAAAGAAGGGGACAATCCCTCTCGGTGTTCGTTCGTCATTGCCAAATCTGACTAAAGAGATTGAAGAGTTTCGATCCGGCAGTATGATTATTTCTTATACCGATGGACTCGTTGAGCAATTCAATTCACAGGAAGAACAGTATGGTGAGCAGCGGCTGTACGAATATTTTCAATCTAACTTTAAGTTAGATGCTCAAACATTTGCGCAAAATCTATTAGAAGAGGTGAAGATTTTTAGCAAAGAGAGAACACTCGATGACGATGTTGGTCTCGTGGTTGTAAAATTTTTGGATTGAATGAAACTTAAGATATAGATGTGCGACTCACGTTCAGGTTAGATTCAAGGTTGGACGTGAATCGCGCTTTAAGTTATGGATTTGATTTCCTATTTATTTTATGGTAAATTTTTACTGTGATTAATTTATTTAGTTTGCAATATAATAATTAGAATGGGCTCCTGGATGAAAATCCTATCATTGAATAAGCCGAGTGCTTTTCTTCCGCTGGCAATGTCGCTTGTCGCCTTAGCCATGGTACTTGGTCATGCTGCAATATTCGGCGTTGTCCATGAGGCAGATGAGGGGACTGCTGCCCATATCTTTCAGTTGCTCATGGTTGCACAGGTACCGATAGTGGCGTTCTTCGCAATCAAGTGGCTGCCACGGGCGCCAAGACAAACGTTACTGGTACTTGCACTGCAGTCAGGCGCTGCGCTTGCAGCAATTGTTGCCGTCTTCTTCCTCACATAGCATTCAACTTCGCCATTTGATTTCTTTTCTTTTTTATGATACATTTTCAATGTGTTTAATAGAGATAATTAACAGCAAAATTTAAAGCTATATGGTTTTATAATATGGGTACATTGAAAGAATTTCCGACTGTTCTTTCTGGTTTTCTAACTCCAGTAATTGCGATCCTGACATTGATCATTGCTTATAGCCAATATAGAATTCAAGAATATAAAGTGAGGTTTGACCTTTACGGACCTAGGATGAAAATCTATGAGTCAATCATGGATTTCTTAAAGCGGTTAGACAGAAAGGTAATGTTACAAATGAGGAACTTATTCTTTTTCTTCAAGAGACAGCACATTCGAAATTCTTGTTCAAAGGGGAAATTGCAAAACACATCGATGCAATCTCGAAGCGAGCTGCGGAACTGCAGTATGTTCAGACTGAACTAAATAATAAGACTTTACCTGTAGGAGATGAAAGAACTATGTTTACAAAACAAATGACAGAGCATTTCAAATGGTTGAGAGGACAAGTAAGTAAAACGGACAAGATGTTTATTAGATATGTGAAACTTGACAAGTAAGAAAACCGCTCAGTCAGTGGCTCAAGCTGAATATCTAATCATTTAAAAATTCCACCCAAATTTTGTTTTACGAGCTATTATACGTAATTTAGGTCGGTAAAATAATAAAAATAGCATTGAATATTGATATGTTTGAAGACGTAAAAGATAAATTAAAAGAACTTGAAGCAAAACTAACATCTCTCCGGGGGTATCTTTGACCTTGACAAAAAAGAAAAGGAAATAGCCGACCTCGAAGCGAAAGCCCACACACCTAATTTCTGGAACGATAATATTGCCGCACAAAAAGTGATGCAGCAAATAGATCGGCGAAAGCAATGGGTGAATTCGTGGTCTGCCATCCGGCGTAAATATCAAGATGCGCAAGCACTCTTAGAGCTTGCAGTTGAATCGGCAGATGATTCTTTTGAGACTGAGTTGCAGAATGAGATTACCGATACTGAAAAACTTCTTGACGATTTAGAATTCCGCAACATGCTCAGCGGCGATGACGACGAGAAGAATTGCATTCTCACCGTCCATGCAGGCGCAGGTGGAACAGAGGCGCAAGATTGGACTGAAATGTTGATGCGAATGTATCTCCGCTGGTGCGAGCGAAAAGGATTTAAAACATTTTTATTAGATGAATTAGCAGGCGAAGGAGCAGGATTGAAAAGCGCAACCATTGAAGTGCAGGGACAATTCGCTTACGGATATTTAAAAGCAGAAAGCGGTGTACATCGCTTGGTTCGCATTTCACCGTTCGATTCTAATGCGCGCAGGCATACTTCGTTTTCTTCTGTCTTCGTCTATCCCGAAATTGAAGATGATGTTGAAATCGAGATCAATCCAGCCGATCTCGATATCGGTACTTATCGAGCAGGCGGCAAAGGCGGACAGAACGTAAACAAAGTTGAAACTGCTGTACGAATTAAGCATATTCCCAGCGGTGTTGTTGTTGCATGTCAGCAGGAACGTTCACAATTCCAAAACAAAGAGCGCGCGCTGAAGATGTTAAAGTCACGGCTTTATCAGTTGCGTAAAGAAGAGGAAGAAGCGCGGCTTGCCACAATCGAAAGCACGAAAAAGAAAATCGAGTGGGGTAGTCAGATTCGCTCTTACGTTTTTCATCCATACAACATGGTTAAGGATCATCGTACCGATGTGGAAACGAGTAATACCCAAGGTGTGATGGACGGAGATCTGGATCAGTTTATCAAAGCATTCTTGATGGAATATGGGAAACAAACTCATTGAACAATTCAAAATTAAAAATTAAAAAGTAAAAATATCAATACCTCATAACTCATAACTTAAAATTGTCTCTTTCCTGGTTTATAGCAAAACGTTACATGGAGTCGCACAGGCGAAACGGATTTCTTTCCTTCATTACATCGATTGCGATAATAGGAGTGATGCTTGGAACAGCCGCTCTCATAATAACTCTGACAGTTCTCGATGGATTCGAAAGGGAAATTAAAGAAAAGGTTATTGCCTTTACATCTCATATTGAAGTCCGTGGTTATCAAAACATTCCTCTTACGAATTACAAAGAATCGATTCAAAAAGTAAAACAACAAATAGCCGGCGTAAAAGATATTGCCCCATTTGCGGCACGCGAAGGAATGATTCGTTCTTCTGAATCAATAGATGGAATATTCTTGAAAGGTATTGATCCTGCATCGCAAGTTTTGACTTCACATCAGCACATTGTTTCGGGAAGGTATATTGATGTTGTCAAGCGAGATAAACCGCAGATAGTGATAGGGAAAAAACTTGCCAATAGACTGAATGTGAATGTTGGTGATAAGCTTGTGGTTTTTGCGTTGCCTCAATCTAAAGGTTTGCAACCGCGGGCGAAACAATTCGAGTTAGTCGGTGTTTATGAGTCGGGTATGGCTGAGTTCGATGATATCAACGCTTATACCACCTTAGAAGAAGCACAGCAACTGTTCCAGATGGGAGAAAATATTTCCGGCTATGATATAACCGTCCATGATATTAAGGAAGTTGATAAAATTGCGGCACAAGTACAATCGTCACTCGGTTATCCGCATTATGTGCGAACCGTTTTTCAACTATATCGCAATCTGTTTTCATGGGTTGAGCTTCAAAAGAAAATGTCGCCAATTCTGTTGAGTTTGATAATAATGGTTGCCACGGTGAATATCATCGGCACTTTACTCATGTTTGTACTCGAAAAAACTCACGCTATCGGTATCATGAAGTCACTGGGAGCCGGTCCGAAGTTGGTGAAAAGTATTTTTCGTCTGCAAGGTTTACTACTCTCTATCGTTGGAATATCATTAGGTAATTTGCTTGCATACGTATTATGTTGGCTACAAGTTGAATTCAAAATATTATCTTTACCCTCCGACATATATTATATGGATACGGTTCCTATGATGTTGCGGTGGGAGAATTTTGTTCTGGTATCATTTTTAGCATTGCTGCTTTGCATGCTGACTACAATCCTTCCTTCACGCTCTGCATCAAAACTTGATACCGTAACAGCACTGAGGTTCGGTTAATGTTGAATCGGGTTGAAATATTAATCGCTCTCAGGTATCTTCGTTCAAAACGAAAAATCCGTTTTATCAATATTATCGGTTATATCTCCATTGTTGGAATTACTATCGGCGTAGCGGCGTTGCTGATTGCACTTTCGGTCTTCAATGGGTTCAGCGGTGTTGTTACATCGGTTCTTGTAGGTTTTGATCCACACATAAGAATCGAAAAACGGGGGAACATCACTTCCGACGAGTATGAAAAGTTTCAATTGGAGTTAAAGGATAATCCGGATGTGCTTGCATATTCTCCATTTATTTCTGGCAAGGCTATGTTGACAATGGAATCGTTCAATAAAGTTGTTTTCATCCGCGGTGTGGATGAAAATGGAGTTGGCAATGTTACAGGTTTAAAGAATAAAATTGTTCTGGGCAATTTGAAATTTACAGAGAAAGAGGGTGTACCGGGGATGATTATTGGTTTAACTCTGGCCGATCGTCTTGCTTCGATACTTGGGAACGAAATTGTGGTTTACAGTCCAAACAGTGTTCAGACGGCGCTAACAGGTGTCAATATTCCAGAAGGATCGAAATTTCATGTCGCCGGAATTTATGAATCCAACAATCGCGATTATGACGGAAGTTATGCTTACATATCTTTAGCAGAAGCGCAAAGGATGTTCGGTTTGGTTGAAAAGTTTAACGGTATAGAGATTCGCTTGCATGATTTCAACAAAGCCGATCAGGTAAAAAATATTCTGATGGATCGGCTTTCAAACGAATACTCGGTCTCAACATGGTACGATTTGCACAAAAATTTATATTCGGTAATGCAAATTGAGCGGTGGGCAGCTTACATTCTGTTAAGCATAATAATTCTTGTGGCAACATTCAATATGCTTGGTTCGCTAACTATGGGTGTTCTTGAAAAGCAACGCGATATAAGCGTACTCAAGGTGATGGGAATGAATTCGAAAAATCTTGTTCGATTGTTTATGTTTGAGGGATTAGTTATAGGGATTATCGGTACAGTGCTTGGCATAATTATCGGACTTATTGTATTGTACTTGCAGGTTCGATATCAAATATTTCCGCTCGATACTTCTGTTTACATTATACCGGCAATACCGGTTGATATTCAATGGACAGATTTCGTTTCAATAACTATCGCATCGTTAGGACTTTCATTTATTGCCGCGTATTATCCGGCACGCAAGGCGGCTGCAACTTTACCGTCGGAAGGATTGAGATGGGAATGAGTAATCAAATTCTACATTGTGAAGAAATTTATAAAAGTTATCACATCAATGAAAATAAATCATCTTCTCTGGAAGTTCTTAAAGGGATAGACTTTCAAGTGTACGAAGAAGAGATTGTAACAATTGTCGGTGCCTCGGGATCGGGGAAGAGCACATTACTCCATATCCTTGGCGGATTGGATAAACCGACAAGCGGTAAGGTATTCTGGCATGATAAGGATATTTCATCCTTTAACGATGAAACAATTGCCAGACGGCGATTCGAAAATATCGGTTTCATTTTTCAATTCCATCATCTTTTACCCGAGTTTACTTCGATTGAGAATGTAATTATACCACTGATGATTGCGGGGATGAATAAAAATGAAGCCCGGAAAAGGGCGATTGAATTACTGGATAAAGTTGGGATGACACATCGAGGAGAGCATAAACCGACAGAATTATCCGGAGGCGAACAGCAAAGAGCGGCTGTTGCACGCGCCCTCGCCAATAAACCTAAGATAGTTTTGGCTGATGAACCTACAGGTAATCTCGACTCTGCGAACGGTGCGCAACTGCATGAGTTGATATTGGAATTGAATAAGACGGAGAAGCAATCGTTCGTAATAGTAACCCATAACGATCGATTCGCGAAACGCTCTGATAGAAATTTCAAGATGACAGATGGTAAACTTTTTCAAATTTGAGTAATTGATACTTTTTTATTACATTAGTGCCGAACATATTAGGAAATTAGTAGTATGGCAAAAATTGAAAAATCGAAATTGACAAAAAAATTGAAGCAGGATGAGATCCTCCCTTTAGAGAGGGTGAATTATATAATCTTGGGAATCGGATTACTTGTTATAATTCTCGGTTATATTGCACTCTCGGGAAATAAGGTTGAAGGATTTTCCCAACTCACGCTCGCACCGATATTGTTGGTGCTTGGCTACTGCGTGATTATTCCTGTTGGTATAATGTATAGGAAAAAAGAAAAGAAAAATGAGATGCCTGCGGAACAAGTTCCGCAGTAAAAAAATAAGAATAAATTCTAAAAGGTATTTTGCCGATACAAGGTGTAAAATACCTTTTATATTTTCAGGAGGAGCCGAGTGTTTTAATGACCACGTGCAGCAATTCTTCAGGGTCGTAAGGTTTTGATATATAATCTTTCGCTCCAAGCTTAACACACTCGAGGGCAGTGGGAACATCGTTCACCGCAGTTAACATGATGATTTGAGGAAGACGATTTGTTTTTTTTAATTCTCTCAGAACAGTTATACCATCCATACGGGGCATCTTCATATCCATCAGAACGATATCATAATGATTGGTCGTTAATTTTTCTAACGCGATAATTCCATCTTCAGCCGTATCGACATCGAAATCCTCGTTCATAAATTGATCTTTGAGATTGTTGCGTAACTCCGAGTTATCATCCACGCATAACATTTTCATGTGAGCTGCCATTACGATTCCTTTGTCATTGACTGAAAGATTATATGAAAATTTACAAAAGTGTAAAGGTAATGTCAATTTATTTTTACGAATTTATAAAAAAAGTCAAGAAAAAACTTGATTATTGCGTTTGCATTGGCTATATTGGCACAACCAGTAAAAGGGAACTATTAAGATGGCAGTTCAAGTAGATAAATCTCGAAAAATATTGTTAGTTGATGATGAAATCGGGTTTGCCGAGTTATTGCGCGACCTTCTATTAATGGATAACTACCACGTTGAAGTTGCTAATGACGGACTTGAAGGATTGGAAAAAATTGCATCCTTCAAACCTGATGTGATCATATCAGATGTTGTTATGCCGCGGATGAGCGGTTTCGAGATGTTTAAGAAAGTAAAATCCACACCCGAAATGGCGAATATTCCGTTTTTATTCATCACCGGTTTTCAGGATGATCGTGTTCTTTCTGAAGCTCGCAAGATAGGGGTATTCGGAATATTGAAAAAACCGATTGATGTTGAGCAGATTGAACTGCGTCTTGAAGATATTCTCTCAAAAATGTCATGATCGGTAGATGAGCAATTGAATCTCTTCCGGTAATAATTCCGAAACTGTACGAATAACATCTCCACGTAACGCTTTATCAACTAAACTTCGTTGGGTGGCACCTAAAATCAATCGATCTACAGCGAGTGTAGCGGCATGTTCTGCAATCGTATATCCTACCTCGTTCGATAGAACGCTGATGACCTTAAACGGTATTCCATATTCACTGCAAATCTCAGCCATCCAATCGTTATTTATAAAGTTCTCAGCAGCAATATGCTCGGGTAACGAACCGGTGACGGCGATTTCTTTGATATTTAGTATGAAGAGAAACGCTTTTTTCAATTTTGCATCTTCACATGCCTGACGTAATAATTTTTGTCCGCCGCCTCTTACCGCAACAAGCATTCGCGATGTGAATGTAGAAATTTCAGGTCGGGGTATCGTACCGATAGGTGAAACCGCAACAGGTATTGGTGGTGCAACGACAACTTTTCGTCTGCGTGCGATCTCACGCGCACCCAACCCGATAAATAATACGCTCAATGCGAACAGCACGGCTTTGGATTTTTCTACAACGATGGTAGCTTCAATTAAAAATAACACGACCGTGGAGAGGATCATGAAAGCGCGTGTCCATGTCGGTAATTTAATCGATCTATCTGTCCCAGTCGATCCTACATTGATCATAATCGCGCCAACCACTCCGATTGCATAAAGGGAGGAGAGAGTTATGACATCGTTAATCAGTATCAATACAATTATCGGCAGTAGCGTTGAGATCATCAGCGGATAAATAGGTACACCGTACTTATTCAGTTTTCTCAATCCGATTGGTAACTCACCATCCACCGACATTAAAAATTGGATCGAAGTGAGGGCGTTGATGGCAGTGTTACCGGCGGATATTAAAAGAAATCCCAGCACAAACCCGATTATCGGTCCGAACCAATTCCCAACATAAACAGACCCAAGGAATCTAATCATTTCTTCTTTATGTTCCGTACGGCTGAGATCGGGAACGGCATTCATTGCCAACCCCAAAACAATGGTTACGACAGAAATTTTAAGAAGAACTGTGAGAATAGCTTTTCGAGAACTGCGCGTAGGATCTTTCATTACTCCAGTCATATTCGAGATTGATTCTATGCCGGATATTGATAAAATAATAGCGACGAAGAAAGACCAGTTGGTCATGAAACCGTTAGGATCCGGAGCAAGCGATACATTCTTAACAGCAGTGGGAAACGCATAAGCAACAAGTACTGCTAATCCAGCGAGTGTTGCAGTTGATATAATCATTGCAAAACTGCCGGCATGCCTTGGCCCGAACCAATTTAGAATTCCGATTCCAAAAAGAATTCCAATCGCCCATAATTCGGGTCTACCGAATGCGAGATAATGACAGCCGTCCAGAACAGAAAGGGAAGCTGTTATAACATAATCGGCGCTCAGCATTAATGCGCCAATTACTGCTAGGGGTCGTGAACGATGACTGACAGAAGAATATACACCACCTCCGGCGGGATATAACCTGCAAATGGTTATATAATTCAGCGAGATCATTATAGTGAAGGCGAGCATCATCATGAGATGCAAGCCGCTATAGTAACCGGCGTGGAAAAATGCAATACCTAAGACATAAGCAATGCTCGTTCCCCAATCACCGTCTAAAATTGCAGCGCTACGGAGCCACCCTAAAACACGGGGGCGGCTAGTGGAAAGTTCCATATATCAGTGGTTTTTAGATATTTTTTTCATATAAAGCAGGCAAAGTATAAGAAGAATAATCTGAATAATCAAACATCTATATATTTCTGTCATGGTTGAATTTTCCACACTTTCTAGATATATTATCACAACGGTTATGCAAACTCCATTTTTAAATAGTCTAAGATTCAAAATAGGATTCGGGTACATCGTACTCGTCTTGATCAATGTGGCTGTTACGGGATGGGCAATTTTTAATTTTGGCAGAATCACTTTAGCATTCAATTCTATCCTTAATGAAAATTATCCTCACGTTATTGTACTAGAGAGAATGGCTCACCTTGTAGAACGGCATGAGCATGGACTCAGCATGATATTGAATGGTGAATATGATAACGGCTATGCTGAGTTTAGTACCGCAAAAGATGAGTTCTATCAGGTATTCGATAAGGCGAACGAGAGACGATCGTTACCCGATGCGGACCGGATTCTCGATAACATTCGTTCGACATACGCCGGATATATATTCGTCTCTGATTCACTATTCTCCCTAGTTTCAAGAAAAAGAGATATCAAAGCAAGAACGTATTATGGTAATATAGTCAGACCCTTTGCTCAAAGGTTATCCGATAACGCATTCTGGTTGATTGAAGAAAATCAAAAAGAGATGATGGCCAAAGCGAAAGAATCTAAGAGTACTTCTGATGAAGCAATCATTGCTGTGCTTTTTGCGGCTATTGTAGCTGTAAGCTTGAGCATTTTAACCATGATTCAATTCACCAAAAGGATAATCGAACCTGCGGAAAAATTATCGGCGACTGTAAATCAGATTGGGAGGGGACAGCTCGATTTAAAAATTGATATCACTACGAATGATGAAATCGGAGAACTCAGCCGCGAGTTCAATAAGATGACAGAGCGGTTGCGTAAATATGAAGCGATGAACATTGAAAAAATAATTTCAGAAAAACAAAAATCTGAAACAATTGTTGAGAGTATCTCCGATGCGATTATAGTATGCGATGAAGAAATTACAATTCAACTGATGAACCGTTCCGCTGAACAGCTTATTAAAATAACTGAAGCCGAAGCTTACGGAAAAAAAATTGAGGATGTAATAACAGACGATAGGTTAATTGAGATATTCCATAACCCGGGGCAGGCCTCAACTCTTAAAGCACCATATCTGCAGTTCAATCACAACGGTAGACAAATATTTTTACGTCCGCGCGTTTCCGAGATTGCGGTACCATCGGGTGGAAAACGGGGAGTTGTACTGATATTGCAGGATGTCACACAATTTAAAGAATTGGATAAGATGAAATCTGATTTCATGGCGGCGGTATCTCACGAATTCAGAACACCACTCACATCGATAAACATGAGCGTCGATATCCTGAGACAAAAATTATTGGGCGAAGTTACTCCGGCACAACAAGAGTTGCTTGAATCATCGAAACAGGATTGTGAGCGTCTTACTAAAATGGTAAAAGACCTTCTGCAACTCTCAAAGCTCGAATCGGGTAAACTTGAAGTAAAAGAAGAACTGGTAGATATTCAGAAAATTATCGAAACTGCCGTGCAGCCAATGTATCTGCAATTTAAAGAAAAAGGAGTAATGCTGATTCATAACTACGACAAGGCGATCCCGAAATTTATAGGCGATGAGCAGCAACTTATGTGGGTATTATCGAATCTTTTGGCAAACGCTCTCCGGTACACCGATTCAGGCGGAAAGGTTGAGATAAACACTTCGCAAATTAATAAAAACATACGGATCGACGTTTCAGATACGGGAAGAGGGATCCCTGCCGAATTCATTGATAAAATTTTTGATAAATTTGTTCAAGTGAAACAACAACCCGATTCGACCCCCGGGAGTGTCGGTTTGGGATTAGCGATTGCTAAAGAAATTGTTGATATGTACGGCGGCAATATATCAGTGAAAAGCGAAGTGAATAAAGGGACTACATTCACTATCTTATTACCAATAACAGAAGTCGAGAGGACTCAGGATGGCTGATCGCGCGAGAGTTTTAGTGGTTGATGATGAACCGAATATTTTAAAAACAATTAAAATTGGATTGGAAGCAATAGGACTATATGTTGATGGCTTTTTAAATCCGGTGGATGCAGTTGAGCAGATAGCAGAGGATAAATATGATATAGCGTTTATCGATTTAATGATGCAGCCGATAGATGGCATGCAAGTATTGAAAGAAATCCGCGCGAAATCTCCTTTGACAACGGCTGTCATCATCACCGCTCATGGATCAATTGATAGTGCAGTAGAAGCAATTAAAGCGGGGGCGTTCGATTTTCTTCAGAAACCGTTCGATTTGAAAGAGCTTCAACTATTCACTGAAAAAGTTTTGGATCATCATAATCTTCAAACCGAAGTGAACTCTCTGAGGCGAATGGTTGCAGGGATCCAATCATCCTCAGTTATCATCACACGTAACAATATCATGCAGCAACAATTAGAACTTGCCAGGCAGGTGGCAGATAGTTCGATGTCTGTACTCATCGAAGGTGAAAGCGGAACAGGAAAGGAGATGGTTGCGCAATTTATACACGATAACAGCAATAGGAAATTGAAACCGTTAGTAAAAGTGAATTGCGCGGCGCTTCCCGAGAATTTGATTGAGAGCGAACTGTTCGGCCATGTGAAAGGAGCATTTACCGGAGCGATAAAAGACAGAGAAGGCAGATTTGAAGTTGCGAATGAAGGAACGATATTTTTAGATGAGATAGCGGATATTCCTCCATCATCGCAGGTGAAATTGCTGCGATTTTTGCAGCACCGTGAATTTGAAAGAGTTGGTGAAAACATCACGCGGAAAGTTGACGTACGCGTTATTGCGGCAACAAACCGCAGGTTAGCCGACTCTTTGAAAGATGGAAGTTTTAGAGAAGATTTATATTACCGGCTCAACGCCGTTCGTATTTCTTTACCTCCGTTACGTGAGCGGTCAGAAGATATTATATTATTAATCTATCATTTTATAAAAAAATTTTCCAATACAGCACATATTGATATTTCCGCTGAAGCGATGAAGCTATTAACATCCTACTCTTGGCCGGGCAATGTCCGCGAGCTTGAGAACATCATCGAACGAGCCGTCCTTTTAGCAAAACAAGGAACCATCGAAGTGTCGCATTTGCCACCCGAATTGCAAAATCCCGAATCGGTAAAAGCTGGTTTACTTTCGTTAGAAGCGATCGAGCGTTATCATATCTCACGCGTTTTAAAAGTTGTTAAGGATCTTGATGAAGCAGCGAGAATCCTACATATCGATCCTGCAACGCTATGGAGAAAGAGGAAGAAATACGGATTACATGATTGAGTCTTGCAATTTGCACGACGTGCAATTGCTATATTTTAAAATAAGTTATAGCGAATCTCTTTTCTCTCTCTGATCTTCATTGCGAATTGCAAGAAATCATTCCTTCGGTAACAATAATTCCATGCTAAATACCTCATTTTGATTAAATCATCATGTACCTTGTGGCATCCGTTTTGTTTGCTTTTGTTTTAGATTTGAATCGATAGAATAAATTCCTCATGACAGTAAAATCACGAACGATACAAGATGGGCGGGTTGCCATCATTGATGTTAAAGGATCATTGATCGGTGATCAGGATACTGATCAATTTCGTCGTGAAGTTACGGATTTTATTGAACAAGGGAATAAATCCCTCATCGTCAATATGCAAAAAGTAAATTATATGAACAGTTCCGGCATCGGAGCTATCATTGCCGCTCATACGTCATTCAAAAAGAATGGCGGCGAAATTAAACTTGTAGGTCTGAGCGAGAAGGTGGAAAATCTTCTTGCTATTACACGGCTTGTGGAAGTATTTGATGTTCACGATTCGTTAGACCAAGCGGTTGAAAGTTTTAAAAAATAATAATAAATAATCATTTAAATAATCTTTAACATTTTCAGGAGTTATACTAATGAAACAATCAACATTTGTTAGTGTCGTTGTCTTTTTAGCGATCGCAATCGGTTTTGTTATCTGGGTATTCATACTCGGATCTCCGGCAAACTTCTACGATGGCGCCAATCGCATGAAACCGAATAATTTGATGGGTATGGTTTACACAGGTGGAATTATCGTTCCGTTCCTTATCGCCCTATCAATTATGGTTATCACATTTATCATCGAACGAATATTGTCTCTTCGTAAAGCGCAAGGACGAGGTGCCCTTGCAACGTTTTTGAAGAACGTTCAGAAAGCATTAGCCGATGGAAATATCGAAGCCGCGATAAAAGCATGCGACCAGCAACGCGGTTCAATGGCGAATATTATTCGCGCCGGATTAGATCACTATTTGTCATTCGCAAAAGATGGAAAATCCGTCGATGCTGAGAAGCAGATGGCTGAAGTTCAACGCGCGATCGAAGAAGCTACGGCATTAGAAATGCCATTATTAGAAAAAAATCTTATTGCATTATCAACAATCGCCTCTATCGCAACAATGTTAGGTTTGTTAGGAACGGTAGTTGGTATGATTCGCGCATTCCAGGCACTTGCAAAAACCGGCGCCCCCGATGCTATACAGCTTTCGATCGGTATTTCTGAAGCTCTTATTAATACGGCATTAGGTATCTTTGCCGCCATCATCGGAATCGTCGCTTACAACTTCTTCGTCAATAAGGTAGATAGCTTTACTTATATGATCGATGAAGCGAGCTTCGATATAATCCAAACGCTTAAAGTTAAAAAATAATAAAACAAAGGCGTTACTATGCCGAAAATAAAAAAACATAGACTGGGTGTCGCCATCGACAACACACCGCTGGTGGATGTTGGATTCCTATTGTTGACATTTTTTATGTTGACAACCCAATTTAAACCACCGGAAGAAGTGCAGATTGTTCTGCCGTCGTCGCACTCAGCGTTTAAACTCCCCGATGCCAACGTCATGGCAATCACAATCAGCAAAGACAATCGAGTTTTGCTTGGTTTTGATTCACAGAACATGATGGCAAAGCTGTTCGGCGAAGAAAATAAACTTCGTTTATCAGTAGAAGTAACCACAAAAGAATTGCCGGATCTTCTAGTCCGCGCGCGTATTGCCAATCCGAAACTTCGGACGGTGGTAAAAGGAGATAAAGACGCTGAATATGGTATCACAGAGGATGTAATGGACATTCTCCAAAAAACACAAATCACTCGTTTTAATTTAGTAACCGATTTAGAAAACGATTAAGGAATTTAAATTATGGGTATGGTCGATAGCAGTGGCCCGCGTGGCCACGATCGGAAAAAAGGAAAGCGCAAGAAAAAACGCCGTATTGGTGTAAAGATAGATAATACACCGATGGTCGACGTTGCATTCCTCTTGTTAACATTTTTCATGTTGACTACTACCATGAACAAACCACAAACAATGGAAATCAATCTTCCTCCAAGCAATGATGTAAACGTCGAAGTTGCTCAAAGTAATCTTATGACTATTCGTGTTAAGGAAGATGGAACTATCTATTGGAATATTGCAGTTGAAGATCCACAAAAAGTTGCTTTCAAAGATTTAAAAAATCTTCTAACCCAGAAGAATCAAGAAAATCCGAGACTGATAACTTTAATCAAGATAGATCGAAAAGGTAAATATTCCACAATGGTTGATATCATGGATGAGTTAAACGTGGCTAATGTTACCCGTTTTAGTTTGGCGCCAATGCAAGACGCCGATAAACGAATTCTTGCAAAATTATTGTGAGAAAGGAGAACGAACTATGACAGCACAAGCAGTAGTGGCAACCTTAAGAAGCGGTTTTCAAGACTGGCGGGCATTATACAAACGCCACCTTGGAATCGCGCTGACGATTGCAGTTTCGTTTCATCTTCTCGCGATCGGATCGTACTATCTCGTAGGGTATCTTTCTGAAGAGGACGATCCTGTTGTGATGGTAAGAATAACAAAATATACAGATCTTGGACCGCCACCATCGATGACTGAGGCAGAAATTGCCCCGGCAGTTGCGGTGAATACACCTGTTGCAAAACCGACAGTTGGTATACCGGTTGCCGTGCCGGATGCTGAGGTTAGCCCTGAGCAGACGATTGCATCGCAGCAGGAATTATCGGCTATTCAAAGTCCGGTTGTTCAACAGCAGGATGATGGGCAGGTTCAGATCGAACAGGATATCAATATTTCTGATGAAGAACCGCCCGATTTTGTACCGGTTGAAAAACAACCTGTTCCTGTTAAACAAGTCCAGCCCGATTATCCGGAAATTGCCCGGCGTGCGGGAGTTGAAGGAACCGTTTGGATAAAAATTCTCGTTGATAAAGAAGGAAAAGCAAAGAAAGCTGTGGTCATGAAAAGCGACGCGGAAATATTCAACGAGCCGGCACAAAAGGCAGCTTTGCAGTGGGTGTTTACCCCGGCAATGATGAACAACGGACCGGTTGCCGTTTGGGCAGCAGTTCCATTCAGATTCAAGTTGAATAAATAATGGTGTTCTGTGAACGCTTCAAATATTCTTCTAATAGTAACGTATGTGACGGCGGGTTCAATCCTGGTGTTGGGTGTAATTATCCTAACTGGATTTCTTCTGCCTACGTACATCGCTGTAAATTTCAGAATTATGATGGGCATTATGATGATCGTTTACGGTTCTTATCGAATCGTTATTATTACAATCAGAAATCGTCGTAAAGATGAAACCGAAGAATAAATATATCTATATAATTCTTGGATGGGCACTTTTAATTGTGTCCATCCAGGGATGTTTGCCTGAACGGACAGAGACTCCGACGAAAGGAAGAGCCACAGTCGTTGCAGCCGAATCAGTTGAACCGTTAATGCGGCAAGAGAAAGAAAAATTTGAAAGCACTTATCCCGATGCGCATATTGAACTTCTTTTCTCTTCATCGCGCGAGGCAGTCGCCCGTTTCTTCAATGATTCGATCCGCATAATTGTGACCTCACGGCCATTGAACGAAGAGGAGCGCTCGGTTGCGGAAAAATTTAAAATAGAATTTCAAGAATATAAAATCGCTATGGATGGAGTTGCATTTCTTGTGAACGCGGATAATCCGGTGTCGCAGATTCGCACAACTCAACTCGATAGCATCTACACCGGATTAATAACTAGGTGGAATCAGGTCGGCGGTAAAAACGTTCCGATCGATCTTTTTCTCCCCGATCAGAATTCCGGCAATTTCGAAATTGTCAGGAAGAAAATTCTGAAAGATAAAAAATATGAGGCACCGGCGAATACGATAAAATCTTCTGAAGAGATGCTCAAAGTTGTTTCATCTCATCCAAATGCGCTTGGTGTTGTAGGATTAAACTGGTTAAGCCAGAAAAAAGATAACGTTACTGTTCTAAAATTATCAGACCCGAACGCGCCGGATTCGTTGGGTACAAAAAATCTATATTTTGCTCCTCTCCAAGCACATGTTTACAGAAATTATTATCCTATCACCCGCGAAGTGTATATATACTCTCGGGTCGATATGTATGGCGTAGGGGCAGGATTTATCACATATATCACTAGTGCGCCTGGGCAACAGCTCGTTGTTTATAATGGGTTGGTTCCAGCCACAATGCCTATTCGTCTTGTTGAACTATCAAATAAAGGATTACAACCGTGAAAAAGCACATCATCATATCGCTGCTTGCAATCATCCTTATCATCATGTATACCTTACCTGGGAAGGCGGACGATCCTCTTAAAGAAGGTATCGCACAATTTGAGAAAGGCGATTTTCAAGCCGCCATCAAATCGTTTAAAGACGCAGTGAAGGAGGATAAGAAAAATCCGCAGGCATATTTTTGGCTTGGTATCTCATATTTCAAAGCAGATTCGTTAGGATTGGCAGAAACCGCTTTTGTGCAAGCGCGCGAATTGGATCCCAAAAATTGCAAAGTACACGATTATCTGGGCGATCTTTACTCGGCACAAAAAATTCCGGCTGCTGCAATCGAACAATATCGAAAAGCGATTGAATATTGTGGAAAGAGTGTAGATCTCTTTATGAAGATTGCCGATGTCAGCCGTAAAGCACGTCAGTACAAAGAAGCCGCAGAGGCATATATAAGTGTTCTGTTGATTGATTCCGTAAACGTTATTGCGATGAGAGAGCTGGCTAACATATATTATCGCGCAAAACAATATTCAAATGCCCTGCCTCTTTACCGCGATCTTGTGAAGCTCCAACACGATTCACTTTCATTCCAAAAAAATTACGTGAAGTGTTTATATGAAGGGAAATATTACGCGGATTTGATTCCGGTGGCTGAAAATATCCGTAAGTTCGATTCAACCGATGAAGATATTAATATGATGCTTCGCGATTCGTACATACAGACAAAAAAATATGATAAAGCGTTGACGCTTGTTACGTGGCAAAATCCCGACTCAATGAGCGTAGATGAGTTGGTGAAACGCGCGAAAATTTATTATGAGTTGAAAATGATCGATTCATCGATTTCGATGTATGAATATGCTTACAAACGTGATTCAAGTAGATCTGATATGTTTTATGAAATGGCAAAATTGTACAACGAGAAAGAGCGATACACTGATGCCGTAACGATGTTCGATAAAAAAATTGCCGCTGATTCGGCGCCCGGCTATCGATGGGCATGTTACTTTCAGGGAGCGCAATCGTTGGGTAAGATGAAAGATTTCAAACGCGCCAAAGAATATATCACTAAAAGTATTGAGTTTAAACCTGAATATATTGAAGCATGGCCGCTCTTAGCGCAGTATAACGAGGCGTTAGGTAATTCGGCAGAGCAAGGTGTTGCGAATCGGAAAATAATTGAACTGGTCTTGAAAGCCGATACAATAGGTAATGGAAATTCAATTAGGTACAAGACTCTTCTTGATAATGCTTATCGGATGGAAGCATTCAGATTATTCAATGATAAGAAACCTTTCGAAGCGATTGAATATTATAAAAAAGCATTTCAGCTAAATCCAAAAGACTGCAAACTCGCATTGACTATCGGACAAATTTATCATCGCGAAAAGAAGGAGTTGGACGCTCAACAGTATTATTGTAAAGTAATTCAGATTTGCCCCAAATCTGAAGACGCGAAAAATGCTCAAAATTACCTGAAAATGATGGGATTGGATTGTAAATAATCATTTCAAAAAAATATTCGACTTTTTCATCTTTTTTTATTAAATTAAACCTTCCAAGTTTGAAGTTCCACCCTTGAATGAACCAAGGGTGGTTCTTTTTTGTTATTATCGGTGTTCTCGGATTTTGTTAATATCTATCACAAAATTTCGATAATAATTTTAGTTTTTTGATCAATTAATTTTAACACAACGAAAGGATTATTATTTCGCATGGAATTATCACTTATCATCGGAATTAGCGTTCTGGGTTTATTATTTGCACTTTATTTGATTAGAGATGTTTTGCGCCGGGATACCGGTACAGAGCGCATGCAAGAAATTTCCAACGCGATTAAACAAGGGGCTGAGGCATTCCTTCGTCGGCAAAACAGGACTATTATTCTGCTTGCGATTGCACTCGCTTTTTTAATCTACATGCTGTATGCGTTTGCCCGCACACCAAATGTGCATGATCCGGCAAGCGCCGCAGATCTCGCACTCTGGACAACTTTATCATTTTTATTCGGTGCGGCATGTTCTGTAGCGGCAGGATATATGGGAATGTGGGTCGCCATAAGGAGTAATATCCGAACGGCGGCGGCTGCGCGTAATAATATGAACGACGCTTTGCAAACATCGTTGCGCGGTGGTGCAGTTTCCGGATTCTTTGTTGTAGCTTTGAGTTTGTTGGGAGTTGCCGGATTGTTTTTGATCGTAAAAGCAGTCGGAGTTACTGATGATATGACTAAAATACCTTTGCTTATTGTCGGCTATGGTTTTGGAGCAAGTTTTGTCGCATTGTTTGCGCAATTAGGCGGTGGTATTTATACAAAGGCAGCGGATGTGGGTGCAGACCTCGTTGGAAAAGTTGAAGCAGGCATTCCCGAAGACGATCCACGCAACCCGGCAGTTATTGCAGATCTAGTTGGTGATAACGTTGGTGATTGCGCAGGTCGCGGTGCAGACCTTTTTGAATCGACAGCCGCAGAAAATATCGGAGCAATGATTTTAGCCGCCGGTTTGTACAGAGCGAACACTCAATATTTTATGGATAATAATTTATCGCTCCTCGGTGTAATTCTGTTCCCGCTTGTAGCCCGTGCGTTTGGTATCATCGCATCTATTGTCGGTATACTTACCGTGCGCACTGCCGAAAATACAGACCCGATGAAAGCGCTCAACCGCGGCTATTTCGTAACAGCAATTTTGGCGATAGTCGGATTCTTCATAGCGTCTCAATGGCTGTTAGGTGAAAATTATTTCAACTTCTTTTTAGCAGGCGTAATCGGTGTCCTCACATCGGTCGCGTTCGTTTACATCACTCAATATTACACAGAGTATCATTATCGTCCGGTGAAATCTATTGCCGAAGCATCGCAAACCGGTCCGGCAACGAACATCATCTCCGGCATTGCTGTTGGCATGGAATCAACCGGTTATCCGATAATCGTAATCGGTATTGCTTTAGTCTCTTCATATTTTCTTGGTAATTCTTCAGGAATGGTTGACGGCGGTTTATTTGGAACTGCGGTAGCAACTATGGGTATGTTGGGAACAGCCGCATACATTCTGGCCATGGATACATTTGGTCCAATTACCGATAATGCCGGTGGAATTGTTGAGATGAGTCAGCAGCCGGAGGAAATTCGTAAACGCACAGACCGACTCGATTCGGTTGGCAACACAACGAAGGCGCTTACAAAAGGATATGCAGTCGGTTCAGCGGCACTCGCGGCATTTCTACTCTTTGGTGCTTACATCGATGAGGTTAGAAATTATATGCCGTCGTTCCAACCGGTTATTAATCTTAACAAACCCGAGGTATTCGTCGGCGCGATGTTAGGTTCCGTATTGGTCTATCTGTTCTCATCACTCGCGATTAAAGCGGTTGGCAAAGCGGCATACGCAATCATCAACAACGTGCGGGAGCAGTTTAGAAACAATCCCGGAATAATGAAAGGAACATCCAAACCCGATTACGGTCAGTGCGTCGATATCGCGACAAAAGCCGCGCTTCGGAAAATGGTTTTGCCGGGCGTACTTGTAGTCGGCATGACAGTTGGTGTTGGAATTATTTTTAAATGGTTGTATTACGCAGGCGGTCAATCGCCTCATGGTGCGAGTGGTGCAGAAGTGATTGGAGGATATCTTATGGCAGGAACGATCACGGGAATTTTGATGGCGCTGTTCCTTAATAACAGCGGCGGTGCGTGGGACAATGCGAAGAAATATATCGAAACCGGAATGTACGGTGGCAAGAGATCAGATCCGCATAAAGCCGCTGTGGTTGGGGATACGGTTGGCGATCCGTTCAAAGATACCGCGGGTCCATCGCTGCATGTGCTGATAAAATTATTAGCTACGTTAACATTAGTTTTAGCGCCGTTGTTTATTTAATGGAGAGGTATAACTGCGAAGATTAATGCAGTAGAGTTTTGTAAAATGGGTTTCCGAAAACGGGAGCCCATTTTTATTTTTGGGTGCTTGATACTATAGGTGAGAACTGAATTAGGGTTTTGAAGGTAAGTGCGACTGGATTTATTTTCCTTTCTCTTTGAAGAGTCACAAAGTGATGCCATAGGCAAAAGTAACTCCGCCAGAGGCGGATAAAAAAGAGAACTCTCCGTCCCGCTCTTCGAGCGGGATAAACGGCTAATGTATGAATCGCAAAGCGGAGTTTGGTGGGTCTTGTTGATAGCGGTATGATTGCGGAGGCAGGGTTTAGATTTGAGTCCTTCGACTTCGATCAGGACGAGCCTTCGCAGGGGGAGATATCTATTTTGAGTGCTACGTTACACACCACTATATCCCCTCTCGCAGAGATTGTGCTGTGGTTAGATGGGGTTTTTGTGGAGGACTTGACAATATGATTAATTTTTGATAACTTGCCAAAACTTAAAATAAAGAAAACTAAAAGTGGATCCATTTTGGGAAGAACATACAAATTAGAATGGACTTTGTGAGTGAGGAGAGAATTCAACCCATCGATAATAAATAAATAAAACGCGCGATCTGTTTCTACAAAGGAGTCCTTCTGACAACGGTTTATCCGAGGATGTGTTGAAGCAGTCAGAGAATATATCCATAATCACGAAGAACACCATAAAAAGAAAACTAATAAAGAAGAAATGGTATCAATCCTAAAGAAGTACGGTTTTGAATCAATTGAATTTGTAGGAGCAGAAGATAATTGAATTTGGCTTTGAAAAATATGATTCTATTGTGCTGCTTGTCTCTGCTCGTATTTACCAATTATGGTTTGAATCAGGAAACAGGTAAAACCGAATCGATAATTATTGTCGGGGATACGCAACGAACCAGCAAGTGGGAAATCGGTACGGAGCAGAACAAAGATGTTGCGAAGAAAATCTTTGATAGAATCGCTGAAGAAAATCCGACGTGTGTTGTACATTTAGGTGATATGGTTTTCTATGGTTCATCGAAGAGATCGTGGGCATCGTTTGATTCGGATGCCGCTTCGATCATTAAGGATAGTATTCCTATATATCCCGTACCCGGCAATCATGAATATTTCGGCAATAATAAAGCCGCATTGAGTAATTTGTATCAACACTTTCCAATCTTAAAAGATCAAACATGGTATTCGAGGCAAATAAATAAATTGGGGATCATATTCCTCAACTCGAATTTTGCAAACCTTTCGAAAAGTGCAAACAAATTGCAACTCGACTGGTATAAAAACGAATTGGTGAATATGGAAAACGATTCAACTATTGAAAGGATAGTCGTTGTATGTCATCATCCACCATATACAAACAGTACGGTGGTAAGTGAAAGCAAAGAAGTTCAAAAATATTTTGTACAACCATTTATCACGGCTAAAAAGACAGAACTGTTTTTCTCGGGGCACTGTCATAGTGTCGAGCACTTTGTAAAGGATAACAAACATTTCATAGTAAGCGGCGGGGGAGGTGGTCCGCGTCAGAAATTGAAAGTCGCTGCAAAGTGGAAGTATAAAGATTTACATAACGGAGGCAGAATAAGGAACTTCAATTATTGCAAAATATCTTTTAGCGATAATGAAATTAATTTAGAAATAATCGGATGGGACGATGCAATAAAGGAAAGGAAGGTTTTATTCGGGTTTCAGTTGTAATGTAAATGAGGTTATCCAAAACTGAGATTGTTTATATCTGAACATCGAAAACCGCCAATAACAAAAAAATCATAATCCTTGCCTATTTCACAAATTTTTAGTAGATTTAATAAGTTATTTTTGAAAACCTATCATATTTTATCATTTTCAAGGATTTTTCGTGGCTTTAAGACAGAAATTAACACATTCATATAGGCAGGACGAGGTTTTAAAGAAATGGTATCTCGTTGACGCAGAGGGGCAAACACTGGGCCGTCTCGCAAGCCGCATTGCAACCGTACTGCGTGGCAAGAATAAACCACAGTTTACAACGAACGCCGACTGCGGCGATTTCGTAATTGTGGTGAACGCGGATAAAATAAAGATCGCCGCTAAACGTGAGGAGTTGAAAACTTATTTCCATCACACATTATATCCGGCAGGCGCAACGGTTGAATCGTACAAAGAGTTGATTAAAACAAATCCCGAGCGCATTGTAACGATGGCGATTAAAGGAATGATACCGCATAACCGGCTTGGAGTTCAGGTTATAAAAAAATTAAAGGTATACCGCGGAACGGAACATCCACACTCGGCACAAAAGCCCGAACCACTTAAGTTTAATTAGGAGTTGAAAGAATTAAATGGCAGCATTTCATAGAATAGCAGTTGGCAGACGCAAGACAGCAGTTGCACGCGTAATTTTAAAACCCGGTTCAGGAGAAATTAAAATTAACGACATCGCTCTGGAAAAATATTTTCCCATCGAGACTTTAAAAACAGATGTGCTTCTTCCATTTACAGTTACCGAATTACTAGGTAAATACGATGTGGACGCGATAGTCAACGGCGGCGGATCGAGCGGACAAGCAGGCGCTGTGAAGCTCGGTATATCACGCGCTTTAGTAGATCTTAATAACGATTTGCGCGGAAAACTCCGCGAGCATGATTTGCTCACTCGTGATTCGAGAATGGTTGAGCGTAAAAAATACGGTCAACGCAAAGCACGCAAGAGATTCCAGTTCAGTAAGAGATAATTTTTTAGCAAATGAGTATGTGAGAATTTTAGTAGATGAGATTGAGAAGAATAATTTACTCAACTACTCTTATACTGAACTACTCAAATACTTAATTAATCAATCATACTCTCTGATTTTGAGGGAAGTGTCACGTTATAAACGGGATCCCCTCAGAAGATGACGGGAGTAGAAGAAACAACTAACATAAAGGAGTAACAAATGCCACGTATAGAATTAGCCGACCTACTTGATGCAGGCGCTCACTTTGGGCACCTCACACGCCGTTGGAATCCCAAAATGAAACCGTTTATTTTTATGGAAAGAAACGGTATTCATATCATCGATCTGAAAAAAACACAAGACCTTTTAGAAGGTGCCGCGAACGCTCTCGCTAATATTATTGGCGAAGGGAAGAAAGTTCTTTTTGTCGGAACAAAAAGTCAGGCAGCGGTGGTGATTGAAGAAGAAGCGAAAAGATGCGGTGCGTTTTACACATCGTCGCGCTGGTTGGGCGGTATGCTCACCAATTTTTCAACGATCAGAAAAAGTGTTAAGCGTCTCCAGAACATCGAAAAGATGGAAACCGACGGAACTTACGATAAGATAACGAAGAAAGAAGCATTAGTGTTAGATCGTGAAAAAGAAAAACTTTCGGATGTTTTATCGGGCGTGGTTGATATGACACGATTGCCGGGGGCTTTATATGTAGTCGACATTAAGAAAGAAGAAATCTCGGTGCGTGAAGCAAAGCGCTTGGGAATTCCGGTGTTCGCGATTGTAGATACGAATTGCGATCCAACATTCGTCGATTATCCCATTCCGGCGAACGATGACGCGATTAAATCAATTCAGGCGATAACCAGAGTGATGGCAGACGCGGTTCTTGAAGGACAGGAACGTGTAAGCGCTATGCAACAAGCACTTAATGAGCAAGAACAAGAAAAAGCTCCCGAACCGAAACAAAGAAGAAAATAATTTGAACAATTTATAAACTGAAGAATAGTGAGTTTTAAAAATGGAAATTACGTCAGAACAAGTTAAATCATTACGCGATAAAACAGGCGCCGGAATGATGGATTGCAAGAAAGCGCTTGCAGAATCGAACGGCGATATGGATAAGGCAATTGATTACCTGCGGAAAAAAGGTGCGGCAACCGCAGAGAAGCGGGCTGATCGCGCTACAAATCAAGGTGTGATCGAAGCATATATCCATGCAGGTGGGCGAATCGGTACGATGGTTGAAGTGAACTGCGAAACCGATTTCGTGGCGAAGACAGACGACTTCAAAGCATTCGCGCGTGAGTTAGCGATGCAAATAGCTGCAATGAATCCGTTATACGTCAGTCGTGAAGATGTTTCGAAAGATGTTATCGAACACGAAATGGAAATTTACCGAACACAAGCAAAGAACGAAAAGAAACCCGATCAGGTCGTCAACCGGATTGCCGAAGGTAAGTTGGAGAAATATTACCAGGAGTTTTGCCTGACAGAACAAATCTATATCAAAGATTCAGGAAAAACGATTAAGGATCTGATCCTCGACCTGACGGCAAAGACGGGTGAGAAGATAACAATCCGACGTTTCAAGCGTTTTCACCTTGGAGAAAATTCATAAAAACAAAAATTCAGGTCTCGCATTTGTGAGACCTTTTTTTTATATGGGATATGAAAAAATATAAACCGGCATTCAAAAGAATCCTTCTAAAAGTCAGCGGTGAAGCGCTGATGGGGGAAAAAGAGTTCGGAATAGATTCTAATATTCTGAGCAAGTTCGCATCTGAGATCGGTCAGATACATAAGTACGGGATCGAAATCGGAATCGTCATCGGAGGCGGAAACATTTATCGCGGTGTCGAGAATTCGTCCGATGGTGTCGATAAAGTAACCGGTGATCATATGGGAATGCTTGCTACAATCATAAACGGTCTTGCGTTGCAAAGCGCGCTTGAACATCACGGCGTTTTCACCCGATTAATGAGTCCGATAAAAATGGAAGAGATGGCAGAACCATTCATTCGTCGGCGAGCGATCAGACACTTGGAGAAGGGGCGTGTTGTAATCTTTGGCGCAGGGACCGGTAATCCATATTTCACAACCGATTCTGCGGCGGCACTCAGGGCAATGGAAATCAATGCAGATGTCATCATCAAAGGCACACGTGTTGACGGAGTTTACGATTGCGATCCTGAAAAACACAAAAATGCGCTGATGTACAAAGAAATATCTTATCAGGATGTGTTGGAAAAAGATTTGAAAGTTATGGACCTTACCGCGATAACGTTATGCAAAGAAAACAAGATGCCGATTATCGTATTCAACTTCAATAAATCCGGAAATTTAAAACGGCTTGCACAGGGACAAAAAGTAGGAACGGTTGTTCACGCGAAAGCCAAAAGAATTTAATAAATAGACTTGTCGAACTATTTAAGGAATAATTATGATAAAAGATATCATTAAACAAACAGACGACAAGATGCACAAAGCTGTAGAAGTTGTGCGTCATGAATTCATAAAAATCAGAACCGGGAAAGCAACAACAGCTCTGCTCGACGGTGTGAAGATCGATTACTACGGACAGCATTCACCTCTCACGCAAGTAGCGAACGTCAGCGTTAAAGACATCCACACAATATCGGTGCAACCTTGGGATAAAACAATGATTCAACCTATAGAGAAAGCGATCATCGCCGCGAATTTAGGTTTGAATCCGATCGTTGATGCAAATGGTATTCGTGTTCCAATACCTCCTTTGAACGAGGAAAGAAGAAAAGAACTCGTTAAATTGGTAAAGAAATTTGCCGAAGAAGGCAGAATTGCCATACGCAATATCAGACGTGATGCGATTGAACATCTGAAGAAATCGGAAAAAGACGAACATTTTTCCGAAGATGAACGAAAACGTGCCGAGCAGGATGTTCAAAAAATGACCGATAAATTTATTAAAGATGTTGACGGTTTAGTTGTGTTGAAAGAAAAAGAGATAATGGAAGTTTAATCAACTGATTAAGCGAGATTCTACAGTGGAAATTGATGCCGATTCGAGATTTTGAGTCGGCATTTTGTTTTGAGTGAGGACGCTCACTGATAATTGAGGTTAGATAAATGTTCGAAACATTTCGGTAACCTCAAACGTAAAATGAAGTAAGCAATTAAAGAAAGCCAAAAAAATGGAAGCAAATGGACATACAAACCGCAGATTATATAAATCGCGCCGAAACAAAGTGATAGACGGCGTGTGCGGAGGTATTGCTGAATATTTCGATGTTGACCCGACAATAGTACGACTCCTTTGGGTGCTCGTTACATTCATGGGTGGTTCGGGTTTTATACTATATATCGTTGGTATGATTATTATGCCGGTGAATCCCGAACATTTGGTATCCACAACCCCTCAGGTGCAACCGGTCAGCAATGGAACGGATAAAAAAAGATTTTTTGGCGTTATGTTAATACTCGCCGGTGCCTTCTTTTTACTTCTGAACATCGGCTGGTTCTGGGGTTTTAGCTGGTGGTCTTTTTCTCGATCCGTCCTACTACCCGTACTGTTTATAATACTCGGAGCATTTTTTATTTATATGCACACCTCGAAACGAAAAAATAACGCGGGACCGGCTTCAGAAAATATGTCAGAAATAAATCCGGAACCTTTTATTGGACGATTGAAAGAATTACGACGTTCAAGAACTAATCGAAAATTATTCGGAGTTTGCGGCGGCTTAGCGAACTATTTCGATTTCGATCCTACGCTCATGAGATTTATCTTTATAGCGTTGGTATTTATTTCATTCGGTTGGGGTTTGCTCATCTACATCATACTCGGCATAATCATGCCGGAAGAAAAATTAACTGAAACATCCGCATAAGGAAATTAAAATGAACGGAAATGTAAAAAAAGTTTCGTGGTTCGGAATAGTCTTAATCATTCTCGGTTTATTTATGCTCTTAGATCGATTCGATCTGATTCAATTTCATTTTTCCAGTGTATTTTGGCCCCTCATGATGTTGCTTGGGATCATGGCGGTTGCCCGCGGATTCAATCAGAACCGGCGTGGTAAAATATTCTGGGGGACATCGCTCTTTCTATATTCACTTTTTTTCCTTCTCAAATCTATAGACTATTTCGAAATTTACGGGCAAACGATATTCCCCGCAACGTTTTTAATTTTCGGAATCGCTTTCTTCATGCTCTACATTAACAACCTGAAAGATTGGCCATTCTTAATTCCTGCTTTATTATTAATCGGAATAGGCGGAGCGTTCCTTCTGAGCGAGTATGGATATCTATACAGGTGGGATGTGATAGATGTGGTGCGCACATATTGGCCCGTTATATTAATTCTCACCGGAATCGGACTATTATTCCGAAGATATAATCCTAAATCAGATGTTGTGATCCCGAATGAAAATTCAACTACTCAAAATTCAATTAAATAACCTCAATCATTTTGTAATTTGATTTAATCCTTTTTCAAGTCGGGTAATCCCTTCGGCGAAATCGTTCGGCTCGCACCCTAAGCCGAGACGGATAAATTGCGGCATGTCGAAAAATCGCCCGGGGGTAACAGCGGTATCGTAATCTTTCATTAAAACCTCGGATAGTCGGTCTGCATTTAGGTTTTTTGATTTCAAGAAGATTGTTGTTCCAAATCCCGGTATCACTGCTTCAAGTTCATTATTTCTCTTCATAAACGAATTCAATATTACGTGATTTTTTGAAAGTATATCCTTCGACCATTTACTGATCGTCTCTAAATTCTTGAAAGCAATTACGGCTAACTGCTCAGCAGCATAGACATGCTTCACATAAAACAGATCGTTGAGAAGCCACATCTTTTTAATCAACTCTTTATCTGCAAAAACAAATCCACTACGTATACCGCTCAATCCATATACTTTAGTTAAACTGTTCGTCACTATGAAATTATCGTCTAAATGAAATGACGAACACGGAGCGAGATCGAATGCAGAATCGAGATACACTTCATCAACGCATACATAAGCACCGACCGATTTAGCTATCTTTCCGATTTCTTTTAATGTCATATCATCTGTATAAACACTACTCGGATTGTGCAGATTGGTTAGAGCAATCAATTTTGTATTGGATGTAACCTCTTTTTTCAGTGAATCGATGTCGATCTGAAAACCATCTTCAAACCTGCGATAGAATCTTTTAATTTTATAACCGACATGTTCAGCCGCGGAAATAATAAGTTCGTATGTAGGATGCTCAATTAGTATTTCAGCCCCCGGTTCAAACATAACGGAAAGCGTCATGAAATTGGCAAATGATGTTCCGAGCGTTGTAAATATATTCTCTTGAGGGATGCTGTATTTTTTCTCAATTTCTGCGAGAAGCGGTCCATAACCGTAGTGATGAATACCGGTCAACTCAAGGTCGCTTATGCGCACAGGAAGTTGTGATAATTTGTAACTCATTAATCCGCTGTTGGCAAGATTGTATTGTACGTGGAAGTTAGATTTTGCCCATCTCATATAAGGTGAATGCATCGTCAGGTTTGTTGTCATGATGATATTTTGAGCTCTAGTGAATAATATCTGCTTTCTTATCAAAATATAAAGAAATGGGATCTGAATACCAATCGATCTATAATTGGAATGCCGATAATAAAACCTTATATTAATACAGAACTTCCGGGAGATAAAGCGGAAGACATCAAGTACTTTAAAGAAAGAAACCTCCCATGAAATCAGACTTATTTAAGCTGAGCAAGGGTATGATTGCTTTGTTGGAAAAGCATGGAATAACAACACCTACACAAATTCAAACTGAAATTATACCTGCGATTATGGCCGGGGATGATGTCCTTGCCCAATCCGAAACCGGTTCAGGAAAAACTTTGAGTTTTGCGATTCCTTTGATAGAACGTATCGAACGAAATGACGGTTTGCAGGCATTGATCCTCGTCCCAACCCGTGAATTATGTGTGCAGATAACGGAAGAATTTATGAAATTTTCACACGGCAAACACATAGGCATTGTTGCCGTGTATGGCGGAGTATCGATAAATACACAGATAAAAAAATTAAAAAAAGTGAATATCGTTGTTGCAACTCCGGGTCGGCTTTTAGATTTACTCGATAGAAAGGCACTGACACTTTCAACAATCAATTACATGGTTTTCGATGAAGCAGATAGAATGCTGGATATGGGATTCATTCCGGATGTAGAAAGAATATTACGACGCATGCCGCAGAAGAGGCAGACAATGTTGTTCAGCGCTACCGTTTCAAAAGAGATAACAGAATTGAGTAGAAAGTATCTCATCAATCCCAAGTTTGTGCATCTTGCTTCTGCCGTGAAGCCGGAGTTTTTACGGCAAACTTATTACCAAACGCAACAGGAATTAAAATTACCTCTTCTCGTTGCACTTTTAAAAAATGACAGAGATTTAGCATTAGTATTTTGTAACCGTAAACATGTCACCGCGAAGCTTGCCAAGAATTTATCGAGGCAGGGAGTAAGCGCGAAATGTTTACACGGAGATATGTCTCAATCGCAGCGAGAACGCGCGACCAATGATTTCAGGAACAAAAGATTTTCGGTTCTGATTGCCACAGATGTTGCCGCCCGTGGTTTACACATCGAAGATATTACGCATGTTTATAATTTCGAGATACCGAAAGATGTAGATTCATACACGCACAGAGTTGGGCGTACAGCCCGCGCTGGAAAAAAGGGGGAAGCGATATCGCTTGTTGCCGGCGGTGACGAACAAAAATTTTTCAAACAGATTTTGTTCAAGTACGGCGGAAGCATCACATTGAAAAGCGTTAACAAAGCCGATTTACCCGCCATCATACAACCGGCTGAGCAATCGAAAAAGAGCAGCGGCGGCGGACATCAACATGGTCATCAGGGAAGAATCCTTAACCGCGGTGATAAAGGAAAGAAAAATAAACCATCGCATGACAACCGAGATGCGGGAAATAAAAACAGATCATTCAAACACCATGACGATACTGTAAAAACAAGTAAACAACCTCACCAACATTTTGAACATTCAAAAACTGAAAGAGAAACTCAGTTTAAAGAGAAGAACGAGAAAAAGCATAAAAAGAACTGGCGTGAGAAATGGTTGGGGCTTATAGAAAAACCATCTGAGAATAAAACAACCAGATAGAGAGTTCCCGTGAAGTACCCGATTTATTTCTCCAGCACTTTTCTCAAAGTTTTCAAAAGAATTTCTGCCGTGTATGGTTTTTGCAGATGAGTGCTAACTCCTGATAGTGATGAGGTAAGGGAAGATATATCCATTTTCTCGCCGCTCATTGTGATTACCGGAATCTTACTGTTAAATTGGCGAAGAGCTTTATACATCTGGATACCATCCATCATCGGCATCATCAAATCGATTATCACGATATCTATTTTATCTTTATTCTGAGCATAGGTAGCGATACCTTCAATGCCATCTTTGGCTGTGAATGTATGATAACCGTATAATTCCAATGTCTGTTTTATTATATCGACTATAGAATCTTCATCGTCAACTACCAGTACTCCTTCTCCTTTACCTACGATTAGGTCGACTATTTGGTTAGATACAGATTTATCTCCAATATCTTCAACTGCCGGGATGTAAATATCGAATATGCTTCCTTTTCCGATTTCACTGCTTACATCGATAAAACCACCATGCTCTTTCACGATTGTGTGAGATGTTGACAAACCGAGACCTGTGCCTTTCCCGATTTCCTTGGTTGTAAAGAATGGATCAAATATATTTTCGATTATATCGGGTGGAATTCCGTGCCCTGTATCGCGAACCGATATTTTAACGTACTTCCCTTCATGCGCCTGTATCTGCATTTTTGCAAATTGTTTATCCGCAATAAAATTAGAGGCAGTGATCGTGATCGTACCGTTCTCAGTAATTGCGTCGCGTGCGTTTAAAGACAGGTTCATAAGGACCTGATGTAACTGCGTGGCGTCACCTTTTACAACCCAAAGATCAGAAGCGATGTCGGATGTAACATTAATATTTTTCGGAAACGTTTCATGAATTATATTCAAAATCTCTTTGACAATATGTTTCGATTGCAAAACATCATGTTCAGTGTTAATTCCGCGAGCGAAAGTTAGAACCTGCTTAATTATATCCCGCCCTCTAATTACGTTACCGGATAAGGTTGATAATATCTTCTGACTTTTTTCATCTGTAGCAAATCTTTTTAGCATATCGATTGATAGCAGGATAGGAGATAACACATTGTTCAGATCGTGAGCTATACCGCTTGCCAATGTTCCCAGGCTATCTAGGCGTTGAGTTCGAAGCAGTTGTACTTCTAACGATTTTCGTTCTGTAATATCGAGTACGAATCCTTCATAATACTTCGTCTTTCCTTCAGCATCTCTGATGGCATGAGCGGATAGAAGGATGGAAATAGGTTTGCCGTCTATCTTTTTCCAATAGAGTTCTAAATTTGTCACATATCCCATCGTCTCCTGATCATATCCTCTGATCAGTTTTTCTCTATCAACGTGGTTGTAATAACAATCTTTGATGTTTACTTTAGTCAATTCATCAACCGATTGGTATCCTAGCATTGAAGCGAGACTTTGGTTCGCTGTGATAAATTCACCCGAGGGGGTTGATTGATAAATTCCGATTGGAGACCATTCAACAATCTCTTTAAACTTCTTCTCGCTATCTAGAAGAGATATTACAGCTTTCTTATGTTCTGTAATGTCGCGAGTGACACCTAACAATTTTACAACCTCACCCGCGGCATCATGCATCGGTGCGGCATGAGTTTCTAACCATCGTCGAGTTCCTTTAAGACCGACAACTTCAAATTCCAACACACCAGTTTCACCATTCATTACTCGCTTATGCAGGTCGCGAAATGCTTCGCGGTATTCGGGCATTATAAATACGATAAGAGTATGCTTTTGCACTTCACCGAAAGTATTCGCTTCAAGCATCTTGATACCCGCAGGGTTCATTTCCAAAAGTTCTCCGTCGCGGGAAATAACCTTTACGCATTCAGGTTCGGTCTCAAAAATTGTACGAAAAAGTTCTTCAGTTTCATGATATGTGTTTTTCGCTGTCTTGCGCTTAGTCATATCTCGGGTCATTACCATCAATTCTTTTCTCCATTAAATCCTATTAATGCGATACCTATTTCAGCATCACCATCGCCGCAGTTCTTATAACGGAGCCGGGTTTCAGATGATGAATTAATATCTCCAAAACTATCAAAAAGTTCAGGATGCCTTAACCTGTACTGATTATTTTTTTTCCAGATTTTATTTCCATAACCCATCCTTTATAGAATTAAGTACCTCGATTTAATGACCGCGAATTTTAAATAAGCAAGGGAAACATGTATAATACCCCCGATTGTTGAAAGCATGAGAAACGTTATTTATCCTCTCTAATAAGAAGATATTGAACCGAGATCGAAAAAAATATTTATTAAATAATTCCTGATAACTAAACATAATTGCGGGCTCTTATATATTAACGATATCAGTGAAAAAATTTAATTGAAAATATATGACGATTGATTCAATTAAATGATATGTTAGTATAATAAAAAAAAGGTGTGAAAGTCAATAGATAAGTCGATAAATTGAAATTATTTTATAACCGAATTGGCAATATGGAGGATGTTTTCGATATAATTTTATGATATACACTATGTTATCGCACCCCGATTAAATTGTGTGGCTCAGAACCAATTAATCATTTCATCTCTTCCTTGAAATAGTAAGAGGTATTGAAAAACAGCTGATTTTGAGTATAGTGTAGGGGACTGCAAAAAACGAACGATTTTAAAACCCTCCGTTCTACCGAATTTATAATATTTAAAAACGATAGAATTTGACATATTATATCTCCAATTAACCAACCATAATTTAGGCGCCGCCCGATGAACAGACGGCACCTCTTAACGGAAGACGACCTCGCGATTATTGTAATATATAAAATTGAAAAAGTCAAGCTAGAAAATACTTTATAATTGACATTGAATCGGTGATTTAATAACTTATATCCAATAAATCGATGTATAGGAAAAAGATCTCTTTGCAGAATGAGTCATTTTTTGAAGGCGTAAGAATTTATGAATAAGAACAGCAAAGAAATTCAAAAAAAGCTGTTAACACCGTACAAAGATTTAATATTAATTTCGGTCGTTGCTGTTGTTCTTTTTATTGCTGGATCAATTTTCAATTTCGCCGATAGCATCGCACACTTAGTAGTCCGGATACACGATTTATTTTATCCATTCGATGAGATATTGACGGTATCCATTTTTTTAGTATTCGCTTTTATCTTATTTTCGTTACGTAGGTGGAAAGAGCTAAGAGATGAACTCGTCAAAAGCAAATCTAAAGAAGCAGAGATAAGATTACTTGCCCAAACTGTTGTATCTGTAAAAGATTGCATTTCGATAACCGACCTGAATGATAATATTATTTTTGTGAATGACTCGTTACTTAAAACGTATGGATACACGGAAGATGAACTGTTAGGAAAGAAAGCATCGATTTTCCATTCACGCGATATACCACCGGACATTGAGAGACAAATTCTTCCGTCAACACTTGCCGGAGAATGGCACGGTGAATTAATTAATCGCCGTAAAGATGGGAGTAATTTCCCCATTGAACTATGGACATCGCTTGTCAAAGGTGAAGATGGCGAGCCGGTTGGAATGGTTGGCGTTGCAAGAGATATTACGAAGCGAAAACATGCTGAGGAAGTACTGCACAGAAAAGAAGAACATCAATCACTTGTTCTCCAATCGTTACCGATGGTCTTTTATATGGCACAAGCAACAGCCGAAATGACGACCACATGGATAAGTGAGCAAGTAGAAAATATTACAGGTTTTACACCGAAGCAGTTTACAGAAAGTTCAACATTCTGGCAAAACCGGCTTCATCCCGATGATCTTGAAAGAGTGTTAAGAGAACATGATACAGTGTTCAAAAATAATTATGTTCATACCCAATATCGATGGCATTGTGCCAATGGATTGTATCGCTGGTTCTCCGATCATATGGTGCTGACACGGGAAAATGGAGGCAAACCGAAAGAGATTGTTGGAATCTGGAGAGATATTACGGAGCGCAAGCGCCTGGAATTTGAAAAAGAAAAACTTATTTCAGAGCTGAAGGAAGCGATAGCAAATATAAAAACATTGAGCGGTTTTATCCCAATTTGCGCTTCGTGCAAAAAAATAAGAGATGACAGGGGATATTGGAATCAGGTTGAAGAATATGTGATGAAGCATTCAGACGCGAGGTTCAGCCACGGTTTCTGCCCGGAATGTACTGAAAAATATTTCCCGGGTATTTCAAAAGAATAAAAAAATCGGAATAAAGAGTATAGCATCAAATCGATGAACATTCCTCTACTCGTACTTAATAAACAATCGAATATGATCGAATATCCCTGTACTCAGTCAGTGTGCCTCTAACCAGTTATTACCAACTCCAACATCAACCACGATCGGAACGGAAAGGGGAAGCGCATTTTTCATCTCTTCAACAATCAGGACTTTAGCTTTTTGCTCTTCGCTCCTGGCTGTTTCGAACACAAGCTCATCATGTACCTGCATTAACATGCGAATCTTAGATTTTGGATTTGAAATCTGTGCATGAATTCTGATCATCGCCAGTTTTATCATATCTGCCGCCGTACCTTGAATCGGCATGTTAATCGCTTGACGTTCAGCATTACTCCGGATATTCTGGTTGCGACTGTTTATGTCCGGAAAATATCTTCGCCTGCCTAATATCGTTGCCACATAACCGTTCCGTTTTGCGGTTTCGATTGTATCGTTTATGTACTGTTTTACTTTTGGGAATCGCTCAAAATATTTAGTGATAATATCTTTCGCTTCGGTCTGAGGTAAATCGAGACGGGTAGCTAATCCATACGGACCTATCCCGTACATTATACCAAAATTAATTTCCTTGGCTTTCCGCCGCATTTCTTTTGAAACCTCATCGAGAGGAACACCAAATACTTTCGCGGCAGTAGTAGAGTGTATATCTTCACCGTTCTGGAATGCCTCAATCAATCCTTCATCATGAGAAATATGTGCCATAACCCGAAGCTCGATCTGTGAATAATCTGCGGAGATAATAACCTTTCCTTTTTCACTTGGTATGAACGCGCGGCGCATTCTGCTCCCAATCTCGGTTCTGATCGGAATATTTTGCAAGTTCGGGTCACTGCTGGATAAACGTCCGGTAACGGTAACCGTCTGATTGTACGAAGTGTGTAGTTTTCCGGTCCGTGGGTTTATCAAGGAGGGTAACGCATCAACATATGTACTTTTTAATTTCTGGAGCTGTCGGAATTCGAGAAGATTTTCAATCAAAGGATGCTCATGCCGTATAGTTTCTAATGTTCCTACATCGGTTGAGTAACCTGTTTTGGTTTTCCGTCCAGTGCGAAGTTTCAATTTATCGAAAAGGATTTTGCCGAGCTGTTGGGTGGAGTTTATATTGAATTTCTCTCCCGATAGTTTGTATATCACGGCAGTAAGATTACTGAGTGTATTTTCGAGTTCCTTAGAAAGATCGGCGAGGAATTTGATGTCAAGTTTTACACCCGCAAACTCCATTTCTGCTAAAACTGGGATCAGAGGGAATTCGATATCTTCTGCCAAGTGCTTCAGGTTTTGCTTAATTATTTTCTCGCCAAGTTGTTCGTACAATCGTTGAGTGAAATCCGCATCTTCATTTGAATATTCTCCGACGGTTTCAGGTTGAATATCGCGAATATCTTTTCTATCTTTACCCGTACCTGTTAGTTCATCGAAAGAAATCATTTTATAATTCAAATGTTCAGAGGCAAGTGAATCAAGATTATGCTGGCCATCGGGGCGTAGTATGTAACTTGCAACCATCGTATCAAACATTTTACCGTGAGTCTGTATCCCGTGTGCTGCTAGCACCAATATATCGTACTTTATGTTTTGTCCGATCTTTTTTATTTTTGGATCGGCGAATATAGGAGAGAGGGAATCTCTGACTAAAGACAACGGGAGTCCGATTTTATCGTAGATGTGAGATGTTGGATTTGGGATATTCGCTGCCGAAGCTGTTTGCGATGTAAATAAATCTCTTTGCTCCCCGCTCTTATCTCGAACTTCTAATCTTCCAGCTCTATGCCCTTCGCTTTCAACATCACACTCACTTTTCACCGGAACATACCATGCTTCTCTCGATTTTAAGGAGAAGGATAATCCAACCAATTCGGCTTGCAGCGGATCGGTGGATGTAGTTTCCGTATCGAATACGAACTCTTCGCAGTTTGCGAGGATTTTAACCAGTTTAAGAAAATCTTTTTCATTATCGACGAAATGGTACTTATGTTCATCACTTCTAATATCAGTTGACTCTGATTTTGGTAATTCTATCTCAGTGGCATCTTTTTGCGGTGGAACTGCTGAAGATATTTTTCTCAAAAGCGCTTTAAATTCAAGTTCAGTAAATAACTGAATTAACTTCTCGCGATCGAATGGTTTTGCTTCAAGGTGGTGTATATCAACATCGACAGGAACGTTACAATCGATCGTCACCAATTCTTTTGAGAGAATGGCTTTATCTTTATGTTCTTTTAACTTATCGTGCAATCCTTTTTGCGATATCTCATTTATGTTTCTATAAAGATTCTCAATGGTTTTATATTTCTGGATAAGAGGGGTAGCGGTTTTTTCTCCCACACCCGGAACACCCGGAACATTATCAGATTTATCACCTATAAGACCAAGCATATCAATCACATTGTCAGGTGCGACTCCAAATTTTTCGTGCACACCTTTTTCATCAATAATTTCCCATTCATCTCCCTGCTTGCCGGGTTTGTACATCTTTATCCGCGAAGAGATGAGTTGCATAAAATCTTTATCACCGGTGACTAAGAATGTATTCACCTTCTGACGTTCGGCTTTTCGCGCGAGTGTTCCCATTATATCGTCGGCTTCATAACCGGGCATCTCTAAGCTTGGAACATTGAATGCCCTGACAACTTCTTTTAATTTATCCAATTGCGCCGACATATCTTCGGGCATTTTCTGTCGGGTTGCTTTATATGGTTCATACATTTTATGTCGGAATGTCGGCTCCTTAGTATCGAATACAACCGCGATATGTTCTGGCTTTTCATCATTTAAAATTTTCATCAATGTATTGACGAAACCGAAAATCGCGCTGGTGTTTTCTCCTTTCGAGTTAATGAGCGGGCGGCTGATGAATGAAAAATAAGCTCGGTAGGCAAGAGCCATACCATCGAGCAGGAATAATCGTTCAGATGATGCCATTAGAAAATGATTTGGAAAAATGTGAAAATATGTGGCTTTTCTCAAGATACCATTTCGGAATAATGATTACAAATAACAGTTGACTTTTAAGCGGAATTGATGTACAATAGTTGATAAATATTTTATTCGGTCAGATATGAACGAAAAAATTCGAGAATTGATTTTCAGTATTCATCCATCATTTAATAGCAGGTGCCATATGAATTTTGTTAGACCTATTAACTTTATTTTTCGGAGATCTAAGTGTATGACAAAGAACCATGCAACACTCGAAGAGATGTGGACGATAGTTTCGCTCATCGCCCTATTCTTTTTTACCGGTACCATTTTTGCACAACTACCAGATCTGACGATTTCTAACGTGATAGTTCCGGTATCTGCTTCGTCTGGTGAATACATCACCATCAAGTGGACTACCTCGAACATAGGAAGTGGCTCCACAGGCGGTGCCTTTTTGTTCGACGGGATATACATTTCCACCGACCAAAATTTTGACAAATCAACAGATACCTATTTGAGTATATACTTCCATTCAGTAGCGATTCCCGCCGGCTCGAGCGAAGAAGATTCGACGATCGTGATGGTACCCGACAGTTTAAATGGAAATTTTTATATTTTTGTAAATGCAGACGACTTTTCAGGTTTGAGTGAATCGAATGAGACGAATAATTACGCTCATTCGTCGGTGATCAATTTTAGTACGAACGCTCCGGATCTTAATGTTCTAAGCGTTACTGCCCCGGCAACCGGATCTTCACAGCAATATATTCAGGTCAGCTATTCAGTTTCCAACATTGGAACAAAAGATATTACCAACCAGTCGTGGTACGATTATATTATACTTTCGTCAGATACGGTGTATGATAATGGAGATGATGTTTTCCTCGGTACGGTATCGATGGATACCTCATTAACAATCGGAGATTCGTATACCAGAACAAGTTCCGTTTATTTGCCTACGGGCTTGAGTGGTATATACTATATTTTGGTGCGTACGAATGCGTTTGATTTCCTTAACGAAACGAGCCCTGACAACAATCTTGGCAGATCGGCTCCAATCAGTATCGATTTCAAACGACCCGATCTTATCGTTTCACAAATTAACAGACCAGACACAGTAAACGCTGGTGACAAACTCAGATTTTCATATCAAATTACCAATACCGGGGATACAAGCACCAACTCTCAGCAATGGTATGATGAGATTTTCATATCATCTGATTCCCTTGCGGGAAATGACACACTTTTGACGCTCTACTTACGTTCGACGAATCTGGAACCGGGTCAGAGTTTAATGGTAACTGACAGTGTCTCGATGCCGTTTGGATTACCGAAAGGAAATTACCATATCGTTGTCGGATGTGATATGCTGAATCAGATTAACGAGTCGAGTGAAACAAATAACACGCGGATCTCGAACCCATTTCTTTATGGCTTCAACGGTCCTGATCTCATGGTAACTAAAGTTCAAACACCTGCGAACGCTTTTTCCGGGCAGCAGATAGAAATTAATTGGATTGTAAAAAATGACGGTACACTTGCTACCAATGTACCGCAATGGTATGATCGGGTATATCTATCACCGAATCCCGTTTTTGATCCAATGGGTGTTACAACATTGGGATATTTTGATAATATGAGTTATCTGGGACCGGGTGAAAGCTATTCTAACACACAGCATGTAACACTTCCAAATGGAATTAACGGAAGTTATTATATCTTTGTGCAATCGGATGCATTCGCGCAGGTAACAGAAGTGGATGAATCAAATAATTTCATGAAAAATGATACCGCGATGCAAGTGAATCTTTCCGCCGCATCTGATCTGATTGTAAGCGCGTTCTCGAAACCAAGTACTGCATTCTCGGGAGATACAATCGATATTTCCTACACCATAAAAAATGTTGGAAACGGATCGACAATCAGCGCACAATGGTATGATGTTCTTTATTTCACGCAGGATACCGTGCTCGATGTACGAACGGCTAAATGGCTCTCATGGAATCAGCACGACGGTGTTCTTGCGCCGGAAAGTTCGTACACCAGAATTGACCGCGTTGTTCTTCCGAATGCGATCTCGGGGAAGTATTTCTTTTATCTCAGTACAGACAATTTTAACAACGTTTATGAGTTTACAGCCGAAAGCAACAACACGAGACGCGAATCCATTGATGTGGTGCTTACTCCGCCACCCGATCTTGTAGTCACTAATGTCTCCGGACCACTAACCGGAAATTCCGGAAAACGAATTTTAGTTTCTTGGAGTGTACAAAATCAAGGTTCTAATCCTCCGTTCGAATCGGGATGGCAGGATAGATTGTATATCTCACCATCATCAACGTTCAATCCTGAATCGGCATACGTTCTCGGAACGTTCACTCACTATGGAATCCTCGAACCTGATTCAACCTACACAAAATCAGACAGCGTTCTCATCCCGGATGGATTATCCGGGCAGTTGTACATCTACGCAAATACTGACTGGAAAAATGATGTTTTCGAGTATCTTTTTGAAAAGAATAACTTTAGACGTTCTTCCGCCACCATTCAGGTAGAACTCAGTCCTTGGCCCGATCTCGATATCACATTGATGACAAATCCCTCAACTGTCTCTGCAGGTCAACAGGTAACTATCAACTGGAATGTTACAAACTCGGGGGTTGGTGCTGCAACATCTCCGTTATGGAAAGACAAAGTGTACATTTCTTCTTCTGCCGTTTGGGACTCTGCTTCCTCGACGTTATTAAAAGATGTTCCGCGTACCTCGCCGCTATCACCTTCGGGTAGTTATTCACAAACCGCGTCTGTAACTTTGCCCGTAACGATTTCAGGAACATACTATTTCTATATCATCACCGATGCGGAAAACAATGTTTATGAACATACGGATGAAGGAAATAATATCGAGAGAAGTTCAGCGGTGTCTGTGCAACCATATCCACCTATCGATCTTCAGGTTGGAAATATTGCCATCCCATCGTCGGGATTCTCCGGGCTTCCGGTTTCGATGCAGTACACTATACAAAACATCGGCACGGGAAAAACACTTGCACCTAAATGGGACGACGCAGTATATCTCTCAGAGGATTCAATCCTTAACGTGGGTGTGGACAGTATTCTTACAGTTGTTCGTAGAATGGGTGCGCTTGATATTGGAGAAAGTTATTCGCGGGATATAAGCGTCCGATTACCTGATGGCGTATCAGGAAATTATTATATTTTAGTTCGGAATGATACAGGTAACGCCGTTAATGACAGTAACATCCTGAATAATCTAAGATTTTCATCATCGATGATATCCATCGCACTTTCACCGCCACCGGATCTCCACGTTGCATCTTTCACCACACCGAGCGAGGGTCGATCGGGACAACCAATTACAGTACGCTGGACAATCCAGAACAGTGGATCGGGACAAACACTTGTTTCATCATGGAATGACGCAATCTATTTATCGACTGATATCTATCTTGATCCGGTAGACACGAGACTTGCAACAAAATCGCATAATGAAGGACTTACCGCCGGTCAATCATATAATGATAGTCTTGAGGTTGTACTTCCGAATTACGCTTCAGGTGATTTATTTCTTCTGATCCAAACCGACAGTAAAAAAGAAGTGTTCGAACAATCCGGTGAAAGCAACAATATACTCAGTCGACCGATTACCGTGAATATCGCTGCACCTTCAGATCTCATCATTTCAAACATCATGGTTCCGGATAGCGCTATATCGGGAGATGAGGTAACAATTTCATGGACAATTCGGAATCAGGGGTCGAATCCCGCAACAGGGTGGATCAATGATGTAGTTTATCTCTCATCCGATTCTACTTGGGAAGTAACCGATCCGGTTTTTGGAATCTACATAAGGAACATTAATCTCGCACCTGGGGCTTCAATGCAAGCGAGCATGAAAGCTAAGATTAGTCGCGCGTTCCTCTCAGATTCTGCCGGTAACATCACCGGTCCGGTGCCGGGCTTTGCACCCGGAAATTATTATACAATTGTTCGAACAGACATCCGTAACTATATCCATGAGAATAATGAAAATAATAATACAGGAACATCATCCGGAACAACTCGTGTCGATGTTCAGGCACTCGAACTCGATATTCCAACATTAACATCATTCGTTGAAGGTGAGCAAAAATATTACCGGGTTAACGTGGTTGCCGGACAAACTCTGAAGGTGACACTAGACGGTAATACCCCGAACGGCAGTCTTGAAATGTATGGACGTTTTGGTATGGTACCTTCCCGGTCGCAGTACGATGTTGCCTATACAACAGCATTCTCCACTCATCAACAGATTACAATTCCCGAAACGCATAATGGCACATATTACATTCTGATTTATGCTGATCGTGTGGTGGGGGATTCGATTGGAACTACAATTCTCGCTCAATCTTTATCGTTCGGAATAAATACGGTGTCGCCAGCTAAAGGTGGAAATTCTGGTGATGTTACAATTGCAATTGAAGGAGCCCGATTTGTAAATGGCAGCACAGTGAAACTGCTCGGTTCCGGCGGTGCACTGCCGAAACTCATTAAGAGTACTTTCATCGATGCATCACGGATCGATGCGACATTCGACCTGACCGGTAATCTTCCTCTTGGTACATATGATGTCGTTGTGCGGCGTCCTGATAATTCAGAAGCCACACTCACCGGTGGATTTACGTTGGAACCCGGGAAAAATCTCACCGCAAACTTGGGCTTTGCACCACCAAGCGCAATAGCGCGGGGAGGATCAGGATTCTACTCCATCTCGGTTGAAAATACAACCAACATCGATCTTCCGTTCATGACTGTTTACATCATTATACCTGCGGGGCAAAGTTATAGTGTAAACTCGAACAACATGCAAACTCTGAGTCAGTTACTGCCTGATACACTTAAAAACGCTGTTCATCTTCAGAATCATTTTGATGAAGGATTTTGGCGGTTCATACCGCTTACAGCGAGGGATGTGCGGATTGGTCAACGCTTGAACATTGCTCTGCAAGTGAACAATGTTGAGGGTACTGAATTCCCAATCCAGATAGCCGTTGATGCGATTGACCGAAAAGGATTTGTTGAAGGACAACTTCTCTATCTTGAACTGTTCCGGCAAGCTCTTCTCAGAGACTCGAGTGGTAAATTCGCTCCTGAGTTTTATCATCTCGCGCAGACACCGCAAGAATTTATAAATACACTAATGCAGGTTTATGTTGATCTTGGAATTCTTACATCGTCTGACGTATCACTTGTAACTTCGAAACAACTTCAGGAAGCTGTTGAAAAAGTTTCTCGTCTTCCCCTCGATCCGAAGAAGCTTGATGCCGTGTTCAGACCAATGATTACATCGTGCGAGAACGAGTTAAATTGGCTCGAACTTGGCGGAAGGTTAGCTATCATCGCAATCGGTTTGGTTACCGGTGCTCTGCTCGCACCGGTGACATTAGGTGTTGGAGCTGTCCTCGCTGTTATAAGTGGACTCGGTTTGGGTATGAATATCGGTGCAATCATCAACGATTCTCCCGGACTAATGTCCAGAATATTCTGCGATGATCCTCGAACTCCCACTCCGGTTGTTGCATCGAGAGATCCAAATGATATTCTAGGTCCGGCAGGATATGGAGAAAAGAAGTGGGTTGCTGTCACGCAGACGATGACCTACACCGTGCGATTCGAAAATGATCCGAAACTAGCAACAGCACCTGCTCAGACTGTCACCGTTAATATGGATGTTGACAGCACGCTGGATATTCGGTCGTTCCGTCTCGGTAATTTTGGATTTGGGAGTTTCACATTCAATGGTGCAGAGAACCGGTCGCATTATTCAAAGCGGTTGGATGTTCTTGACACGCTTAGTATTTATGTTGATGTTAGCGCTGGAGTCGATGTGGATAAAAACAAAGCATTCTGGATATTCAAATCGATAAATCCCGCGACAGGGGAACTTCCATCCAATCCTCTTTCCGGATTCCTTCCCGTCAACGATTCGCTCCATCGCGGCGAGGGCTTTTTAACATTTTCTGTTAAACCAAAATCAACTTCACACACCGGTGACATTATAAATGCGAAAGCGCGTATCGTCTTCGATGTCAACGATCCGATCGATACACCTCCCATATTCAACACGATCGATGCAGGATTGCCTTCCAGCAGCGTTCGCTTGTTGCCACCAATCACTCCGGATACAACCTCATTCATCCTCCGGTGGGCAGGTGCGGATGATTCAACAGGTTCGGGGATCAAAAATTATTCGGTCTTCGTTTCTAAAAATGATAGTCCGTTTATTCCATGGCTCTCCAACATTACAGATACGATGGCAACCTTCACAGGTGAATCTGGAAATCGGTATGGTTTCTTCAGTTTGACAACCGATAATGCAGGTAACGTTGAGATCGCAAAATCGTCTGCAGATGCTGTGACATTGATAACAGGATTAGATGATCAACTACAAAATATTCCAACTGTATTCAGACTCCATCAGAATTATCCTAATCCATTTAATCCGAGCACAGGAATTCGCTACGAACTCCCGAAGACTTCGCATGTAACTCTTACGATCTTCAATTTACTTGGACAGAGAGTTGCAACTATAGTTGATGAAGTTCAGGTGATGGGTTATAAGAGGGCGGAGTTCGACGCATCACATCTGGCAAGTGGTGTTTACTTCTATCGTATAGTTGCGGAGAGTGGTGGAAAATTCTTCAGCGATGTTAAAAAGATGGTACTGATAAGGTAGAGATAAATAAATATAGATTGGCAACACGAAGGGTGAGTTTGCAAACTCACCCTTTTTTTTATTTACTCCGATTGGTTATTTGGTGAGGGGTGAACCGAGGAAAATATAGTGACGATAAACTCGAGAGAACTGTCGGGTAAAAATAACCAATTTCTTGGTTTTAGTTGAGAATTCCTTAAAATAGAACGGAATATGAAGCTTTTGACAGGGTCGCGTTTCGGAAGATTTTTTTAGAAAAGATTTGACATTTGATAGAAATCTAACTACAATACCTCTGAAATAATAAGCGATAAAAGCTTCATAGGAAGAGGATAGTTAACTGATTCTGCAAGAATAATTATCTTCTCAAACAGAAAGGGGTTCGTATGAGATTTCTCGTAATAGCTGTAACTTCTCTGATCTTTATTTCATCTTTCTCATTTGGGCAAACGGAAGCATGGAGATTGCCGGGACACTATTTTTCAGCTACTCATGGGGATAACGGGAGTTTGTTTTTAGCGCATGATAATTATTTATTTATGCCATATACCTTGCCGGATACGATAAAAAAATCAATTCGTCCGGTATCGTAATAATAGAGAAGGAAGTCAATTCCTACATCAAAGATATTATTTATAGCGGAAGCGGATTGTACACTTTATTCCATACCGGGACGACTTACGACAGCATAACATATTTCGATAATGATCTGAATCGGCTTTGGGGAATCGATCTCCCATCAAATATTATAATGACTATTTATTCACACCCTGTTCCTGATGCCAGTGGAAATCTTTACATGATTGTTAATAATCCTGTATCTCTAATGAAAATTACAAAAGATGGTGCGATTGCTTTCACCAAAGCTATCACCCGTCCGGTTTTTAATACGATTGAACTTGAAGATTATGCAGGTCCGGTCATCGATAACAATGGTAGAATAGCTATTGTTCAATGTGTTGTCGATTATAATTATAAGGAAGAAAAGGGTATTAAACTCGAAACAAATTATGGTTATTATTATCTGTTCCGGACCGATACTGCTAACGCTACACCACTTAAGCAGTCAATCATATTGAAAAAAGATAAAGCACTTTATTTTAAGGATGCTGGTACTAAATCTGAAGATTTTCAACTTGATGATTATTCATACCTATTAAAAAATTTGATTCTTCAAAATGGAAGCGTTGTGGTAGGGGGAATGCATTCATATCAGTCCAGGAAAGTTACAAAATCATGGAAAGAAGAAGCATTGAGTCAATGGCGGATGATGGTTGCTCGAACTGATGGTAAAACAAAAAAATTCTCGTTCAAAGGTACCGGTGGAGATACATGTAATGGTGGTGTACCTGGATTGAATTACAGAAATGACGATAAGGCAAATAATCTTGAATGGATTGGTCATGGAACCGGTGATAATGTTTGTTTGATCGGCACAATTGCAAAGAATAGACTCAGATGCGGGGAAGGTGAGTGGAAGAATAGTGGAGTAGTTATGGGTTATAATCTTTCAACCAATAAGGTTACTTGGAAAATAAAGGCGCCGGATACCGGTTATGGCGCCATCTGCCAAAAAGAATCAGGAAAAATTTTAGCAGGCTTTTATGACGGAAATTCTATGTCGTATCAGGTGTTTGATCAAAATGGAAATAGGGGTCCGCTTTTATCATTCCCGGAAGGATTTCCTCACTATCCATCAAGCATGTTGAAAGAAATCAATAAAAAAGATGATGTGATGTACTTAAATTTAGGGACACCGTCAGGCTGGTACTTCGGAAAATTTTCGTTACCCACAATGCAATTCACTCCTGCTACGTTTAGTTCATTTGTAGAAGAGCCGATGCAATTCTCGTTACAACAAAACTATCCCAACCCGTTCAATCCATCGACCAAGATAGAATTTACACTTCCACAGGCATCAGTTGTTACATTGAAAATCTACAACATGCTTGGTCAGGAAGTTGAGACAATTCTTAATCGTCAGGAGATGGAAGAAGGTTATCAGGAGATAGAGTATAACGGAAGTGTGTTATCGTCTGGTGTTTATTTCTATCGTTTAGAAGCAAACGAATTATCGAATGAAGATGCCACAGGAGGTAAGAAATATACAGAATTGAAAAAAATGATCTTGATGAAATAATTTATCAACATTAGTGCTGCTAAAATTGGGTGAGTTGAAAAACTCACCTTTTTTATTCTGTGCCGTTCAAAATATTTATCGTCTTTGATTCAGAAATGGAATGCTGTTTTATTTCAAAATAATAAAACCAAATAATAGAAGCACAAATTAAGAATAAAAAACTGTTAATGATAAAGACAGATTGGATTCCCCAATTGCCTGCAACCCATCCGCCAAGAAGAGGACCTATCATATTCCCAAAAACCGTCAGGCTCGATGCGATTCCGATCATTCCGCTTTTTCGGTTATCAGGTGAAAAATGATTCGTCATGGAATATAAAGTGTGAAGAATGCCGCCGCGTACAAAACCCATCCCGGCTCTAAGGAACATCAACGAAAATAAGTTCGGTACAATCATATGCAAAGCATAAGTGACACCCGTTCCGGACAGAGCGTAAATAATATTCTTTTTGAAACCGAAAAGGTCGTTTCGCTTACCCCACCACGGCGAGGATATCACCATAAAGACTCCCGATATCGCAATTGTAAATCCGGTCAATGTTGAAATATATTTCGTTGTCGTTTTAAAACTCTCGATGAATAACGCGAACAATGGTTCAATCATCAAAGCGGCGATTTGAGAGATCACGATAACAACAGCAATCGTACGGAGTTGTTTATGCCTGAACATGAATTTTATGTTTTGCACAACCGATGATTTTGAATCGATCTCTTCAGATTGTGGAACATCCCGAACGAAACGTGCGATAACAAATCCGCCGATGAAGCAGAGTGAAGCAGTGATGAAAAATATTTCGCGGTATCCCATTATATCTGCAAGAAAACCGCCGATTGCAGGTCCCAACATCGTACCCCCCGCATTTGCAGATTGAAGCAAACCTAGCGCGTATCCGATCCTTTCCCTTGGCGTTGACGACGAAATTAGTGCAAGTGTAGCCGCTATAAATCCGCTTATCGCTCCCTGTAGCAGTCTGAAGAATAATAAGTGGTAAACGTTTTGGGAAAAACCGATTAGAACCTGAGAAACTCCCAGCCCGATAATTGCCCGAACAACCATTGCTTTTTTCCCGTATTTATCTCCCATCGATCCCCAGATCGGAGTTGCGATAAACGCTGTGAAGAATGGTCCCGCGAATACGAGTCCGCTCCATCGTGCAAGTTCGGTTTGGTCGGTTACACCTAATTGTCTGATATAAAAAGGAAGGAAAGGTACGACTAAATTCATACCGATCATTGCGAGGAATTGAATCGACCAAAGTATATATAAATTTTTTTTCCAGTGTTCCATATTCGAAAAGAAAGATACGAAAAAGTTGATTTAAAAGCTTGTCCTGTAAAGGTTTGAGAAATTATCCTTATATTAAATCTATGTTTATTTATTTCGTATTGACATTCCAACAACTCATAGCAAGCGGCACTCATATCATTGCTAAAGTTGTGGTAAAAGATATTGATCCCGTAACTCTGACGATGTTACGATCTGGTATCGCGGCTCTTGCGCTCATTGGTATAATGTTTATTCGGAAAATAAAACTTCAATTCGAGAGATCTGATTGGAAGAAGATTATTTTTTTAAGTGTATTAGCAATCCCCATAAATCAATTCTTCTTTCTATATGCGATAAAATATACAACACCGGCTAATGCCGCACTTCTTTATGCTACAACTCCCGCGATGGTGCTGGTTCTTTCTATTATATCGGGTAGAGAGAAAGCAGTTCTTAAAAGGATGATCGGCATTGGTATCGCGTTCACCGGAGTTCTGATTGTAATATTTGAAAAGGGAGTTAATTTCCATTCCGATTATACAATGGGAAATGTTATTATCTTTGCAGCGGTTATCGCTTGGGCATTATACACAGTTCAAGGGAAGGAGATGATACTGAAGTATGGTGCTCTCAAAACAAGTTCATCAACTATGGTAATTGGTACAATTTTATATTTACCGATAGGATCCTGGAACACAGTAAATTTTTCTTTTGGAACTCTCACCATATATCATTGGTTAGGATTGTTGTATCTGGCAGTGATGACATCAATTTTTGCCTACGTTCTTTGGTATTATGCTTTAAGTAGGATAGAAGCTACAAGGGTCACGATTTTCATGAACTTACAGCCGATACTTACAACATTGCTTTCCGTAATGTTGCTGGGCCAATCGATAACTGCCGCTTTCATCATCGGTGGTGTTATAGCTCTGACAGGGGTGATAATAGCGCAAGGAAGATGATAAGTGCTTGCTTTCGGCTTCAGTTTTCAATATATTTAACACGGTTATTTTCGATGTTCGATATTCGATTTTCGAAATTTGGAGAGCTGGCAGAACGGCTATTGCACCGGTCTTGAAAACCGGCGTCCGCAAGGACTTTGGGGTTCGAATCCCTAGCTCTCCGCCAAGATAGAGAGATTTAATATATCTCTCCGAAAATAAAAATTCGATCTTTTTATTGGCGGATATTTTTTTAAGAATACAAAATGTCATTTGTAAATCTTTAGGAGTGGATGAATTTACTATGCAACAGTCAAATTGAATTTATGAAAGAAGATACGCAAAAACAACTGTCTGATAAGATTCTTGAAAAACTTGCCGATAAGATTAAACTAAATCAGCAGTTACGGCAAAAACTTGAACCTTTTGCCGACCTTCCAGTTGAAAAAGTTGTTGATGCGATTCTTAACCAATTTAATTATCTCCTATCTGGTGAATTACGCGATCTTACCATCAAGATGATAGAAAACGAGGTTGAATCGGAAAAAGAAATCATAATTGAAAATATTCCAATTTATGAAAAAACAGTTGATGAAATTCCACCAACTGAAACTCCGAAAATAGAAGAAAAATTACCGGAACCGGTAGCATCAGAAGTTACAACTGAGTCGATTATGGAACGATATGGAACAAAAGAACATTTTCCGACTGAATCTTTAGATATCGAATTTAAAGATTCAGATTGGTTTTATCTGCTCGGATTTTGTTATGCCCCCGATAGTACCGGACACGGAATTCCTACCAAAAAATTAGAATTGAAAGGAGTTGATGGAACAAACAATATCATTCTCTTAGATTACGGAGACGTTCGATTTTTCATCCATCAACTACAACCATCTGCTTATCCGAAAGATAATGCAGGTCGGTTAAGTTTGAGTACAAAATCTTCAGTTCAATTAAAATACGAGTATGAAAAAACTCTTAATATTCTTCGTTCGGAGGAAGTATTGGTCGCATTTCCATTCTGGACCGTAATCCAGAATAAAGATACAATCACCAAACAGATCGAAGATAAATATGTGGATATCCTTCGCTCACTAATCGATGTTCATGACGCTGTTGACTGGGATGTAGAAGTATTCGCTTTTGATCAGCATCTAATAGAATTACCCATGATTGCAGCTTCCGGGAAAGACAGAACATCTACGCGTGAATCGAGGCATCCCGTCAGCAAAGGGCGCGATGTGAAAATGCTTGAGAAATTGCTGTTTAAAGAGAAAAGTTTAGCGCAGGAAATTCATAGTCAGTTGCTTCTCCATGCAACGAAATCAAAGATCGATTTTATGATCCGCCTTGACAATGCTTTCATGGACGATTGGAAGTCGATTCTCTCATCCCGTTACACCGTTGGAAAAGATAAACGGAAGAATTTTTTCAAATCGATTCGGAGTATCCAGCATGAGTATGAACAATTCAAACTGATGCTTCGTGTTACAAGTCCGAATGTCAGAATCTCGTTTTAATCGTAAGAACCTTCCCAATCAGTCAATCTTTCTTATAAGAATATTGGATTTAAAATAATATTTTTATATATTTATCAAGTAATAACGGGGTCGTAGTTCCCGCCAAAAGATGAAGCATGGCGGGCAAGCAGTTTGGTTAGAACGTCTGTAACGGGAGGAAGTAAAATGATACTTTTAAAATCATATAACGGGGTCGTAGTTCAGTTTGGTTAGAACGTCTGCCTGTCACGCAGAAGGTCGCGAGTTCGAGTCTCGTCGGCCCCGCAAAGTAAGGAGGGAATAGGGATTCAACACATCATTTCGTATTTATAACCCAACGTTAAAAAGAGTAGAGTTATCATGTTGATTCAAGAACCTGATCAAATATTTTTTTGTATCACTTCTCATATTTAAATCGGGATTGTAGAACTCGGGTTTCACCAGAATTCAGGGTTTCCGATAAAAGTATTCGCGAATGACATCACTCTTTATTATTTTTTGGTTAATCTCCGGAAGGCTCGCTGTTCTCGTAAATTGAATGAAGTAGGATTCACGGAATCGCTCCCCGCAATGTAAGGAAGAAATAAACAGGTCACACCGCATTTCGCATATATAATCCACAGTGGGAAAGATAATAATTACTATATCGGTTAATCGTAATCCGATTGCATAATCAGAATGTTTTTATAAATATAACTATTGAAAATATCTTGGAGTAAAATTCTCTCGAAGGTGCGAAGTATGAAACATTTTCCGTTGGATAAATATTTAGGTTAAGCATCGTTGGGAAGATTGGCAGATAATAAAGATTCTTAAACAAAAAATTGTAAAATATCTGTATATGAAATCGGATGAAAAATTCGCAGAGAGCAGGATGGCAGAATTTGACCAAACAATTTATGCCGAAATTAATTCGTAAAATATTTCCGGGATAGAAAATTAATTCAAATATTATTCTTATGAAATTTTGTTGTTAATTGACTTTGGGTGGAGGTCGGAGTTTACGAAGAATTGTAATTATTGTAGATTCATAGAGGGAGGTGAAAATTACCTGGTGGATAGGGGGGGAAGCCATGACATGATGATTTTCCCGAAAAATTTTTTATTTATCCTACTTTTAATTATGGCGTAAAGAAAAATGGTGTTCGAAGTTAATTTCTGAAAAATCATCCAAAATCATTGAATTTCTCAGATAATTGGTCAATATCATTAATAAACCAGAATCCACATTCTTTCCACATTCAACATAAATTAAAAAAAATGAGAAAATTTTAAAAAAAGACTTGACACTTTGCTTAAGATTTGTTAAAATTGAACAAGTATGTAACTTCTATGAATCTTTTTCCTGAGCACATTTTCAGGCTTTATAACCACAAATAAGCATGGAATGTTCTAACAAGATCTCATAGATATTCATCTAATCATTAATTGTCATCAATAAATAAAAAACTAAAACAACGTGAATCATCAATCATTGATTGCTCGCACGACTCAAGGGTGTAGTGCGAACTCTCTATTATGTTTTCATGTTGAATCGCATAAATAAAAATATATAACGGAGTAAAATTTTTATTCAAATTTTATCCGAAAAAAGTTTTAAAGAAAATAAAAATAAAAGTAAAGTAACAAACCACTAATTCACTAATCCACAATTCATTAAAATCCTTATGGAGGATTCTATGAAACATGTAACATTCTTTGTGGCTCTTGTGCTACTGACAGTAGCTGTAACGTCTTTAGGTTTTGCCGGTAAGGCAAGTGTACAGACAACAACAGCGCCAACAGTATCTCAAGTAGGCACGCGATCTTTCACAGACTCTGATCTGCCGGCAGATCGAGCAATTAAATCGTCACGACAAATCGACATCTCGACTCAAGTAACAAGTCCGAGACCGATTATCGCGAATGCAGGCAGCACTACCCTGACAACAGGATTAGCGGGTACTTACACAATACCCGGTGATTTTGCTAACCTCAGCAGTGCGGTTGCAATACTTAATTATCTCGGCGTTTCTGGTGACGTTGTGTTTGAACTTGGCAGCGCAAGTTATACAGAAATGGGTCCGATCACTTTCGGTAATTTTCCAGGTGCTGGAACGTACAATGTAAAAGTACAACCGGCTGCCGGGGTTGCCGTTACATTTAACTTCGTCTCAACACTGACCGAAGGTAAGGGTTTTGCATTCAACGGTGCAAAGAACATCACAATCGATGGTCTTAATACTGGTGGTGCAAGCTTAACCTTGCAGTATGCTTCTATCTCGGCATTCCCGACGAGCGATGCATTCGGTGCGACAATTTATATCACGAATGTTTCTGAATATTTAGCTTTCAAAAACATTCATGTAAAAGGTCAAATTGATAATGCAGTGTGGGCAGATCAAACAGACGGCCGACCGGCAATATTTGTTTGGTCACCTGATGCAGATGGCGATGGAAGTAAACATCTCACATTCGATGGTTGCACTATCACCAATGCCACATATGGTATGAAAGTTTTAGGCGACTATTGGAGTATTGATAATAACGCCGATTATTTAGATATCACCAATTGTAAAATTGGCGGTGCTTACGGAGAAAAAGTTAACATTGGTTTCTTTGTTGAAGCAACAAAAAACGTCAATTTCCTGAACAATATTATTGACGGCGTAGAATATATGCAAACTTACTGGTACAATGGACCCACAGAATGGGACTATGACGGTGGAGTTTTCTATGCCGGCGGTACAAGAAGTTTCATGTACGATTTCGGTCAAGCGACCGGTGCACACTTCCTCATCGTTGATGGTGGCGTGTTTGTAAATAACGTCTATCGTAATATTGGTTACAACGGTGTCTTTGGTGATGGAGTAATTTCGTACGGTACTCGTATATATAGTTATAATTTCGGATTGGCTAAAACAGCTTATGTTGAGAATAATCGTATTTACAACATAACAAATCCCGGTGGAAACACAGCATCAATTACTGGTATTCGTGGTCCGGCTGGATACGTATATCATAATTCTGTGAGTATTACTGGTACTATGCCATCTGGAACTGGTTTTACTGTCAATGGCATAAACGGGCATACACAGTGTTTCAACAACGCAGTATCAATTGATTTAGCTGGTACGTTTACATCTACAGCAACAGCTAATGGCATAGTCTCTGGTTCAAACCTTGATTATAACGCAATTTATTCGACTCACCGCGCCATTGCTGGTTACTCAACTGCTAATGCAGCAGCATTAGCCGGGTTTAATAAAAATGGTACATTCGGTCCGATTAATTTTGACGCCGATTTACACATTACAACAGGTCCATCTGCCGCAGAAAATATCGGCAAATCACGTGTACTACCATTAACTGATATCGATGGCGACGCACGCGATACATCAGCCGCCGGCAAACGAGATGTTGGCGCAGACGAAATGTTAGCAGACCTTTCAACAGCATGGGCAAACGATGTTATGCCGTTAGGTCTTGCATATCCAGGCTCAAGCACACCAACCGGTATAAGTGTTTCTCCGCAAGTTATCGTGAAGAACAATACACCGACATCAGTTGGATCATTTTCAGTTACAGTTACAATTGTTGATGCTTTGACATCAACAACCGAATTTTCAGCAACTGAAACTGTTTCCGGTTTGAATGCAATGGAAGTAAAGACTGTTTCACTCGCAGGATCATGGGCAGTTACGGTGGTTGGAACAAAGAACATTACAGTTACAACAACATTAGCGGGTGATGTACAAACCGGTAACGACGTTGCAACAGCTTCAACATCAGTAAGTGCACCAACCCCAATTACCACTACAAAATTATATACTTTCGATGCTAGTGCAGAAAATTGGGCAGCTACAACTGGTCCATCGGCAACAACCGATTGGAAACGTAAGAACAGCTTTGCAAAATTAGGCGGCGCTTACTCAGGATATTCATGGGTAACTGAACGTCCCGCCCCAACCGGAACTGCTTCGCAGTTAACATATACTGAAGGCGGCTATGCAAGTTCACAGGGTTACTCTTCAACATACCCGGGTGCAAACCTCCTTACTTCGCCATGGCTCGATATTTCGGGCATGAGCGGATCAGATGTATATATTTCGTTCGTTCACAGTATACGTGTAGAACCTGATTGGGATTGCGCATGGATGCAATACACAGTTGACGGATTGAACTGGAAGAACCTCGGAACGTTGAACGATCCGAACGGTATCAACTGGTACAACACCGCATTGTATAAATTAGCAGCAGCGAACCCGGATGCATTTGATGATGCAACGGCAATCAGATATGGATTGATTCCGGATGCAGATCATCTCCCATACAGATGGGCAACAAACGATGCTGGTCTTCTTGCCGGCGGTGATGCCACTGGCGTAGAAGCCGGTCCGGATGGATGGGTATATGTACAGTTAAAAGTCAACACTGGTGAAATTGTACACGCACCGGCAATCAAATTCCGTTACATCGGTTTCTCTGATGCAGCAACTGCATCATCACCCGGTGGATTCGGATTCGATAACTTCTACATTGGTAACACAGCTCCTCCGCTTAGCGGCGGTACCATCACCGGGACAATCTTCCGTGATGCAGACGGAGACGGTGTACAGGATCTTGGTGAAGCTGGTGAAGCAAGTAAAGATGTTAAAGTATACTACTATGGCGTTTATGTAAAAACCATCCAATCAGACGTTAATGGTGTGTACACATTCAATCTTGCTGACAACTCCACATTACCCGGCGATTACCAACTTGAACCGGTAATTGCAGGTGTAGCATACACAGTTCCATTCGGTACATCACCGAAATCAACAATCAATCATCCATCCGATGGCAGTGCGAAGACCCAAAACTTTGGTACATTCGTTGGCAGTGTCAGCGGTAAAGTGTTTGAAGATGTTGATAATGGCGGCGATAAAGACGCTGGCGAAGCCGGTTTAGGCGCATTCATTGTTGAGTTGCATAAAGACTCTGCAAACGGATACAAGATGGGCTTCGATACCACAGATGCAGCAGGATTGTACAGCATTCTTGCTCCACCATATGCCAATTACGTAATTAAATCGGTATCCAAAATAAACACTCGTATAAGCATGCCGGTACCGACTGGTACTTATACAGTTACAGTTGGTACAACCAGTGGCGATCCATCTGCCAACCTCATCGATCAAGATTTCGGTATCTTCATCTTCTCACAAACGAAGATCGAAGCATTTATGGATCTTAACGGTGATGGAATAAAGGGTGGAGCCGACTTCTATGTGATTAACCCAGGAGAAGGTTCAGTCAGTTGGGATGTATATAAAGGAGCAGTTAAAATAGCAACCGACGTATTAGGTGAAGGACTTGCTTCAATACTCCATAACTTTGATGCAGGTGATTATACATTTACACGTGTAACACCTCCGCCAACTAACTACATTCAAACCACGGTACCAGTTGAGTTTAATATATCGATTACCACAAGCCGTCAAAACATAACCTTAACAAGTTTGTATTTCAAGAAAACAAACCTTGCAGGTAATGTGATTGAAGACTTAAACGGTAATGGCGTTGCTCAAGCCGGCGAAGGTCCATTAGCAGGTTGGGTAATCAGCATGACGAAGGGTGCAACAACATTATTAGATACAACAGATGCACTCGGAAATTATGGATTTACAAACATTGAAAACGGTCCCTGGACAATTACACAGGTAATGCCAAGCGGATGGACACGAACATTCGGTCTGTACGCAGCAGCAATGCCGTGGAGTGCTACATGGGATCCACTTAACGAAGGATATAATTTCGGAAACTTCAAAGACATCACAGTCAGCGGCGTATTGTTCCGTGACCGGGACAACGACGGTGTTAAGGATGCCGGTGAAGAAGGTCTATCTGGTTGGGATGTAACTCTGACCGGAGCAACCGGTACAACAGTACCAACCGGAACCAATGGTGAATTCAGCTTTACACCGGCTCCTCGTTCTGCCGGTTATACGCTCAGCTTCACATTACAAGCTGGTTACGCTTGCACGTTGCCTGTCGGTGGTACATATGCAGTAGCGGCAGTTAGCGGAGTTAACGTAACAGATCAAGACTTTGGCGTGTTCAAAGGATCAGATCTTACAAAGTATCGTACATTCACGCTTGCACAATTAAGTGCATCAACAGAAGCAAAGCCGGTTAAATACAAAGCAGGCAAAGCTATTGTTGGTCCGCCGAACACTGCAAACCTGATCGATAGATTGGTTAATCCCAAAGTTGGTGGAACATATGTCCTCCAAGTTGGTAAGAGCGGTCAATTGTATCCGGGCGGAAAAGAAAAAGCATATCTCTATGTTGCAAAACAGGGCGATGCTTATAAATCGTTCGCCGGTAAAGGAACACATACAGCCGGAACAGCAACAGGATTCGACTTCACAGTGAAGGGTGGTCTCATGATGAAGAAGTGGAAGACCATGACTGCAGACAAGAAAAATGACGAGTTAGCAATGCAATTATTAGCTCTTCAAATCAATCTTGCGGCAAGTCTCAATGGTAACACTGATGATGCCAAGAATCTTGGTGCATTAATTTACAAAGGCACAGGTTCATGGGGCACAGATCAAACCATCGATCAGATTGCCGATTATGCTGATGACGTTATGACAAATTGGGCTGGTGTACCGTTCACGGTGTACACAGACCTGCTCTCAGCAGTTAGTGCAATCAACGGTGCATTTGCCAGTACAGAAGTTGGCGATACAACTACCGACGGTGGTTGGACAGCTGCAAAACTAAAATGGGCCACCACAAAGACGGTATTTGAAGTTCCGTTCTTGAAGTCAGCAGTAGCTCCGGCAAAGAATCGTTTGAACAACGATCCTATTGTTACACCGGAAGTTTATGCTCTCGGTCAGAACTATCCAAATCCGTTCAACCCGTCAACAACACTCAGCTTCGATCTCCCGACCGATGCTATTGTAACTTTGAAGATCTTCAACGTATTAGGTCAAGAAGTTGCAACAGTACTCAATCGACAGGAATTCTCCTCAGGTACTGAAGAAGTAGACTTCGACGCAAGTTCACTTGCATCGGGCGTCTATCTCTATCAGATAGTTGCAGAAGAAATTAATGCCGACGGTACAGGTCAAACCTTCACGCAAGTGAAGAAGATGATGTTGATGAAATAAGCAATATCTTTTCTCCCGTCCCGCGAGAGTGGGGCGGGAGAACTAATTATAATTAAATTGTTAATTCACAAATAATAAATCATAAAATACCTTCGGAGGGTATAATGCGAAAAATGTTTTTTGTTACAATGGTAATAATGTTACTCACAATGAGTAGTATGATGAACGCTCAGCCATGGTCGTCTGAGTTTAAGATTACGGTATCTGACGATGTTGGAAGCGCGCCTTATGTGATGATGTTCGGTAACCATGTTAATGGTACATATGGTGTGAATTTGACACAATTAGATTCACTCAATCCAACAATCGTCGAACGTGAAAGTCCGCCTCCTACTCCCGGCTTAACTGTTGTTTGGAAACCGACACGCGCAGGGATGAACTGGGGTAACGGTTTATTGACTTATGATTTCAGGGGTTATGTTGACGCTGGACAAAAAGATACTTTTAAAATATTTTTCAATCAGGCGGGTGATAGCTTTGCGGATATCACTCTTACCTGGCCCGATGCAACATACTTAGGTGCACGCTGCACAGGTATGACGATCAAATTCGGCGCCGATGTTATTGATATGTTCGCGCAAACAAGTTACACAGTTGTTGATGCAGGCGAAATTCCTCTGAACACGGCAACTATCATCAAAACCGGCTGCGTGATCTTCGATGATGTCAAACTCGAAAAATCTACCGTACCGGCAGGCTACAAATTGAATCAGAATTTCCCGAATCCTTTCAATCCGTCAACCACAATTACTTTTGATGTGTTGAAGAGTTCGAATATCGAAGTGGCAGTTTATAACGTTCTAGGTCAAAAGGTTGCATCATTGGTTTCACGCGATCTTAATCCGGGATCGTATTCAACAAACTGGAATGCCGGTTCGTACAGCAGCGGAGTTTATTATGTACGCATGACCGCGAAGGAAAACGGAGTGGAGCAATATTCTTCGCTTCACAAGATGCTCTTTGTAAAATAATATAACAAACGCTCATCGTTTCAAATCGGAATGCGGAAGAACGCTCCAGAGCGCTTCCGCATTTCTTTCTATGGTGTAGGAGTATGAAAACGAAAAATCTAATATTGAAACTCGGTATATTGCTCGTTGTAGCAATGTTGTTTATTCCTAAAATTGCTGATGCTCAAACGCCTAAGTTTAGGATTATGCTGACTATTGTTGATAGTATTTTCACTGCCGATACAACTTATAGAAAAGCTTATCACGACACGGCAATTTTTGCTTTTCATCCAAATGCTTCTGCCTGTTCCGATGATATCACATTAACCGGATATACAGACCGTTGGAGCGAATCTTTTCAGGGTGCACCATACGATTCAAGTATGTTGGAGCAAGAAACACCACCTCCAGCTCCGGGATTTAGTTTTTTTATGCAGAATACATTTAATCCTACACCATCCTGCAGGTTAACTTACTTCAATTTAACACTCCCTTATATTTCGGCAGCACAGAGTGACTCATTTAGAATAAAACTAGCACGGGATGATGATGCAGCTATTCGATTTAATCGGTTTACAATTAAGTGGCCCAAAGTTCTATCTGAATATCTTACATCTGCGGTCATGAGGCTTAAATGGACCCTTGCTGGAGTTCCATCTTATGATATTATCGATATGACAAAGGACAGTAGTTTTTCATTCACATTCGACAGCGAACTTGGATATACTTTTCCTATAATAACTCTTATCACAACAGGGCCAAAAGTTCCACCGGGATTACCTGCTGCGCCATTAGCTATTGCACCTCCAATCGGTGATATCAGTCAGAAAGATACAGTTACCATTCAATGGTCATCAACATCGAACGCCTATCATTATCGCTTGCAAGTAAGCAAAGATTCTACATTCAAAACAAATATCATAAAAGATACAACTTTTAACGGAACGTTTTATAAATTGTCAAAATTAGCACAACTCACATGGCATTACTGGAGAGTTTCTGTCCAAAATGCATACGGGTTGAGTTATTATCCAAATCCTCCATATAAATTTAGAACCGGACCATTTTCACCTCCATCACCCAAGTTGATGTATCCCGATAGCGTTGGGACCAATATTCCTCTCACTCCAACCTTCAGGTGGCACACATCTGCCTCTTTAAGTCCTGTTACATATCGTATCCAGATATCGAGTATGTCAAATTTCAGTTCCATACTTAAAGATTCAACAACTACCGATACTGTTATGGCTGTCAGTGGAATATTTATTAATTGTAACAGTTATTACTGGCGTGTCAATGCAACCGATGTTAACGGTCCAAGTGAATATTCAACAATTTGGCCATTTAGAGCCGCATATAATACACCTGCTATTCCGGTGCTCCAATCACCGAATGATGCTGCGACAAATGTTTCACTTACACCAACATTAAGCTGGACGGGGGATGTATGCACAGAAACATATCACCTGCAAGTTGCAAAGGATGCGGGATTCGCTCAAACAGTTTATGATAATGCATCGCTGTCTCAACTTTCACAGCTACTACCCGCGCTTGAGCAGGATATGATTTATTACTGGAGAGTGAAATCAAAGAATCCTATAGATTCGAGTGAATACACGACGGCAAGAACGTTTACAACTATTCTTAATCCTGCTGCGATTCCTGTTTATGTTTCACCCGCGAGTGGCGACACATCAAGAAATCCGATCGATATTTTGCGTTGGAGGAAAGTTCCGTATGCTGCTAACTACCACGTACAAGTTTCGCTGAATCAAAGTTTCACTCCGTTGATCGCGGAAGATTCTACATTAACCGATACATCGTTTACAACACCGTCACTTAATAATTGTGTAACATATTATTGGAAAGTTCGGGCGATCAACCGTAATGGTTCTGCGGGGTTCACGACTGCAAGAAATTTTAAAATTAAAACTGCTGTAGCAGGCGCTCCAATTCTCGATAGTCCGGTGAACGGCAAAGATTCTTTGGTAGAAAACGTTACGCTTCAATGGCATGCCGGAGATCCTTGCACCAACTCATATTATTTCCATGTTTCAAGAAATTCATCTTTCACAGATACGGTGATGAATGGTCGAACCTCGGCAACAACATACAACTTAACCGGTCTGGCAGGCAATGTTTATTATTACTGGCATGTGAGAGCGGTGAATTATCTTGGAGAGGGAGCTTATTCCGAAACGTTTCAATTTCATACAACAAAATCTAAACCGTTAGTGCCTGCACTGTTGGAACCGGTAAATGATTTGGGAGATGTTTCGAATTGTTTGACTTTCAAATGGGATTCCGCAACATTCGCTTCATTTTATCGACTGCAGGTTGCCCGGGATTCTAACTTTACAAATTTATTCTTTAATGATTCTCTAATCGCAAAACAATCGGGGGTAAGACCCTCTAAAGAGGTTTGCGGATTACCAAACGCGATTAGGATGTACTGGCGTGTGAATGCAAAAAATGAAATCGGCACCGGGGATTGGTCGGTTGTAAGAAAATTCACGACGCTATATCCACCTTCAGATATTATTTTAAATTCTCCCATCAACGGTGAACAAGACGTTTCTCGAACACCGACATTTGATTGGAGCATCGCGCTTCGTGCCACTGCTTATCAACTTCAAGTGGCAGAAGATACTTTTATGGTTAAAAAAGTATATGATGATACTACGATAGTTATAGAAAGTTGGCAAATATTAAATTCGTTAGACCCCAACACAAAGTATTATTGGCGAGTACGCGGTAAAAATAGTGCAGGGTGGGGGAATTGGACAAGTATCTATTCGTTTACAACCACTCGTGTTGGTGTTGCCAACTGGTTGATACCTTTGACCATTGCTGAAACAGGACCCGAGCGGCAGACTATTTATTTCGGACTTCGTCCTGAGGCAACGAAGGGAATAGATCCGGCACTCGGTGAATTTGAATTGCCTCCAATCCAATACGGCTATTTCGATGCCCGTATGGTTTCACCTTACATCGGTGAAGGATTGTTAGTTGAATACCACAAGTTTTCTAGCTATTCACAGCGAGATACATTCCAATTCAGATTTCAACCTGGAATGGGTGCCTACCCGATGACAATTTCGTGGTACAAGGCGCGGGTTAAAGATGTATGCGACAGCATGATAGTAACTGATAGGTTAGTTTCTCCGACTTTGCGCGCCCGGATGGATATAGATTCTTTCCTGGTCGTCAATAATTCAACCATACAAAACTTATATATCATTTCATATGCGGCTTATCCTTTCGTAGATGTTAAACCGATTGAGATAATAATACCGAAAGGATTTGTGCTTTACCAAAATTATCCGAATCCGTTCAATCCTTCTACAAAGATTCATTTTACAACGGATAAAGAATCGCGAATAACATTGACTATATTCGATATACTCGGCAGGGAAATTATGGTTCTTGCGAAATCGAATTATTTCGCAGGTGGTTACACCTTCGAGTGGAACGGCAAGAATGCCGAAGGAGCGCAGATGCCGAGCGGTGTGTACTACGTGAGAATGATTGCCACACCTGTAGATGCGTCGGAATCGGGCACACAGCCATTTATTGCGACTCAAAAAATGATTATGATGAAATAAGCAATCGCGACGAGAGGTAAAGTTATACAAATCTATGAAGAAGTTTTTGAGCCGGAAGAATTAGGATGTTCTTCTTCCGGCTTAAGTTTAGATGGAGGAAGTTGAACCGATTCTTAATCCGGAACGTGAACTATTTATTCATCCCCTTGACCGAACCATTGCGTTGTATAAAAGATAAAATATTTTTGATTCGATATTCGGCGATTGGAATAATTTTCCTGTCGTATATTACGTATTCCCTAAGTGATGATAGACGTGGAGATCAGTCTCCCGTTTCTTCGACTAAATATCACTCATCTCTCATTAACATTAACAATATCACAATGTGGGCGTCAGATGACGGCAGCATGGAACAGAATCCGAAAGATCAAACTGCCGGAGTTTCGTTCCCCCGCGGCGTAGGTAATGTTGTGAATCGCGGAGGTTTTTTGTGGGGTGGAAAAGTGTACGATGGGAATTTACAGACGATAAGAGTAGGTGGACAAACATCAACAATCGGAACTGTAGCGGGGCGAATTATCGCACCCGGTATTGCTGAAAATGTTGCCAATTCCGATGTACGTATATATCGAATCAGGCGTGGATGGGCTGATGCCGATTTGCACCGGGAAGCGGCAGAATTTTTTAATCTTCCACTGATAGATATCGGTGATAATGAAGTCAGAGAACTGAGGGATTTATACAGAAAAGATTGGAACGAATGGCCCTGGCAAAAAGGTGCACCATACTATGAGAGAAATGGCGTTCCCGGATATCAGCCTGATCCGGATGGAAAAGATTCAACTTACGATGAACCCGGACTCGGTAATGCAGATCAGGTTATATGGTATGTAGCAAACGATTTAAATTCAACGGCTGTCAGTAGATTGTACGGTTCAATGCCCATCGGGCTCGAGATGCAAGTAACCTGCTGGGCATACAATAAATATCCCGACTTACAAAATGTAATTTTTCAACGTTACCGGTTGATTTATAAAGGTGCATCATTCACGCCACATACTGCAAGAATCGAATCGATGTATGTTGCAAAATGGGTCGATCCTGACATCGGTGATTATTCGGATGATTTTGTTGGGTGTTCACCAGATGATAATCTTGGGTATTCATATAATGCCAGAGTCTCTGATGCAGATTTTGCAAAAGCAAAAATAAGTCCGCCTGTTGTGGGATACTCATTACTGCAAGGTCCTCGTGTTCCATATGTTGGCTCTGTGGCTAAATGGAATTTAGAGGATGTACCCGATTTTGCAAACCTACCGATGACTACTTTCACATTTTTCAGTCATTCAAACAGATCGGCAGATTATACTTTAGGGGCGTACGAGGGAACGCTTCAATGGTGGAATTTATTTCGTGGATTCAAATATAAACCGATTTCTCCTCCAACCTGTTTGACTAATCCATTAGCGAATCAATGTACAAATTTTGAACTAAACGGTGATCCTGAATTTTTCCATGGTTGGACTGACGGAATCCCCGATTCTTCGGGTGATCGGCGGTTTGCAATGATAAGCGGACCATTTTCATTAGCGTACGGTGATACTCAAGAGGTGGTATTTGCTTTAACAGCAGGGATGGGAACGAATAACCGAAATGGAATCAGCGTTGTAAAAAAATACGCCAATGCCGCTCACGACGCGTACTACCTGAATTTCAAATTCCCTGATCCGGTCCCGGATCCTTCTGTCAGGGTCGTTGAACTTGATCGGCAAATAATTATTGATTGGGAATCTGACACAACAAAATTAAAAAAAGTTGAATCGTACCTTTCATGCGGTTATAGATTTGAAACGTATACACTTTATCAATTTCCGCTTCCTGATTCTCCGATTGAGGATGCGGTGGTTTACCAGTTTTTCGATCCTACACAACCGCGTCTTCTTTATTTGAAAGAAGATAAGTTACGGAGCGAATCATTAATAAACGGGCAAAAATATTATTTTGCACTCATAACATCGGCATATCATCCTGACCCCAAAATTAATAAAAATAGAATTACCTCGCCGATAAAAATTTTCGAAGTGACACCACACAGTCCAAATCCCGGAACAATTATACCGTATGCTATTGGTGACAGCACCTCGGACGTAGTAAATCAGGTTGGAAGAAATGATGCGGTTGTGAATGTGATGTTTTTTGATCCGACCAGACTTTATGATTCCAGTAATCCCGACGGCCACACATACGAAATCATATATCATCGGAATTCAATACCAATGATAGATTTCGAAGAAAAACCAAAATGGTCGCTCATAGATCAAACAACAAAAGATACATTGATAAAAAAAATTGCCGTAGATAGCCGTCCTGAGCGGATCAAAACACGGGGTTTTTCAATTGAAACATTATTACCGCGTCATGGAATGAAGAGAGTATCCTTGGTTAAATACAAATCTAAAGCCACCGATGAGCCTATTTTCAATAATCCTTCACCTGAAGGGGAGTTTATGATTGTAGCACCGGGAACGTCGACACTAGATACGATACAAGGCCAAAGTTTGGATGATGTCGATATTGAATTGCATTTTTCTGGAGATTCAAGTTGGACGTTGTACAGAGCCGCCACAGCGTTAACCTCCCGATGGGTACGCGTTCCATTTACGGCATGGGAGAGAAAAATATCGAATCAAGATACAATTTATCGTCAACTTTATACAACCATACTGAATGTTGAGAATGATACTGCGTGGCGAGCCACCTCTTATCTGAATCGAACATACAATGGGAAGCAAATGATGGCTTTTCCGCCAATAATTGTTGTGATTGATAGCGACATGATTGGGGGGAAATATCAGGGTGGCAAATATTACGATGATCTTCCTTATAATCCGGATCAGAAATTCATAAGGGCGTTTCTTTGGTTCAATGGATATCACTATTCAACCGATGTTTCGGTCAGCAGAGCGATTATTGTAGATCTTGATGAAGATGGCAGTCCTGCTCCATTGGGTACTGCCGTTAGGTTTGAGCGAATGCAGGAAATTCGTAACAATGACAAAAAGATTTTAATGCTGAAACCTATGACTAAAATTAATTTGGATGCCGCCAGAGAAGAAGTTAAGCGTGTTAATGTTTTTCCCAATCCATATTACGGAATGAATCGGGCTGAGGTTAACAAGTTCTCTCGGTTTGTTACGTTTAATCATCTTCCATATCATGCGGTAATACGTATTTTTAATCTTGCAGGTATACACACTCGCACTATCATCAAAGATGACGAATCTCAATTTGCCCGTTGGGATCTGAATAATGAAAGCGGATTACAAGCAGCTGGCGGAATATATTTTGCTCATATTGAAATGCGCGATACAAGAGGAATTTCTCTTGGTGAAAAAATATTAAAACTTATGATCGTTCCTGAAGATTTATCACCCACAAATAATTGAAGAATAAATGAAAGTCAGAACATCATATAGTCTTCTAACTTTCCTGGTATGCCTACTAATGCACTCGGTTGGTTATGCCGGCAGACCTGATAAGGCAGGAACCGCAGGTGCGTCAGAATTATTATTGCCTGTTGGTGCGAAATCGATCAGTTTAGCAGGTTCAAATATCGCATCAATAAAAGGAATCGAATCAGGTTATTGGAATCCTGCCGGTCTTGCAACTATGAATTCAAAATTCGGCTTGTTAATTTCTCATATGAATTACATTGCCGACGTTAATGTGGAATATGTTGGCATCGCAATGCAATTACCTAACATCGGAACAATCGGTATAAATTTGAAAGCCCTTGATATCGGTGATATCTCAATCACAAATGAAGAAAATCCGGATGGGACAGGTGAAACAACAGCACCCACATTCATTACCGTGGGTGGAGTGTTCGCACGAAACATAACTGATAGAATAGCAATGGGAGTTGCTACCAATATAATTTATGAGCGTATGGCAGAAGTATCCGCATCATCGATCGCATTCAATTTCGGTGTCCAGTACAATGGAATCGGTGGAGTAGATGGTTTAAGTGTTGGCGTTGCCGTGAAAAACATTGGACCGTCGATTCGATTCGATGGTTCCGGTTTATTCAGAGATGCTAGAATTAAAGATGCAGTTAAAAATAATTCCATTGTAAAAATTCAAGCAGCTGCAAACGATTTGCCGACAACAATTGAAGTAGGGCTTGGTTACCATCTACCTGCGATATCGATTTTCAATTTAAATTTAAATTCAGTTTTTCAGAACAATAATTATTCATCCGATCTGTATAATTTTGGAATAGCCTTAGATTACCGAGAGCGGTTTTTCTTCCGATCCGGTCTTTCTATCACTCCGGAGGAGGGAAATTCTGAAAATATTTTCGGATCGACGTATGGTTTTGGGCTTAGGCACGAATTTGGCAGCGGTTATCTAGAGATTGATTATGCCTATCGAATTATGCGTTATTTTAGCGGAAATCACACGTTTTCAATGACTTTTGATTTTTAGTCAATTTTTCTTGAAAATTTTAGATTGCCATTTCGGGTACAATGGTTAGGTGTGTAGAAGAAAATTAGCAAAATGAGAACATTTTTTTTAAAAAAAGCTTGACAATATTTTAAAAAACGACTATATTCAGAAAGTCCCCCAGACTATACTCAAGCTTGAAACATTAATAAAACAACCTAATTCACATATATAATAATTCATTATCATTCAACGATTATATTCAAAGGAGAAATACCTATGCGGTTTTTAACATTGTTTCTCTCGGTACTATTGTTGACGAGTTCACTCTTCTCTCAGAAGAGATTCCTCGTCTCACCGAATCAGGAGGTAATTCCAATTACAAAGTATTCGAGTCCTTCAGATGAAATTGCTAAGAGAACGGCGAGGGCTGCCTCATCTCTTACAGCTGATTGTTCTGGAACATTTGTATTTGGTTATGAAAGACCAATCTATGTTCCTACATCAAGGTTTGGCGCAACACATAAAGACGTATTAGGTCAATGGTATATAGCAAAAGCAGCTGGCACTATTGATACTGTATACTGGTACCATAACGGCTCAATCGGTACACCAGACTCGACAATCAACATTAGAATTCATAGATCAAAGATAGGTCCGGGATCCGGTCCTGGATTTGGTCCATATACTTCGCAACCACCATGTCAAAGTTGGGGATATTGGAAATCTACAACCGATGCCGATAACGGTATTGCAGCATTCTTATCATCGTTATCACCTCTTGAAGATACAACATGGTATTCCACACTCGCAGCTGGAACATCATTCCCACCGTTCGATAGTTCATTGTTTGGTGGAACAAACGGTATGGGTGTTGTGGTGAAACCGTTCTTAGATATGAAAGCTGATTTAGCAGGTACCGGTATTCAACCACGTGTTAAAAAAGGCGATGTATTTTTTGTTTCATTTCAACCAAGCACCCCGAACATGCACATTTCGGGTACAGCAGATATTCGTACTGAATTCTCAGCATGGGGATCTGATGGACCGGTATCAACAACAGATGAAAACTGGCCGGCTCGAAACTGGAAATTTTATGAACACGATTCAGGACCTTCAAATTGCGCCGGTGTTCCAACCGCATTAGTGAAACGCGGATGGGTTGCACGCGGACCATTTGAAGATGATCCAGCTTATACCGCCGCTTACAATATTTGGTATTCGATGTCAGTAACCACGAACGTTCCGCCGATAATATCGGCACAAGAAGGGGGCGACCCGACAAATACATTTTCAAATCAAGCGCAAACATTGTCATACCTGATATACGATTGCGATGCAGAGTTTATAGACAGCGCGGGAGTAAAATATGCAAAGGTACAATGGTCAAAGGCGACAACAGTTGCCGGGACAGAAGTATTTGTTGATCAAGCAGATATATATATGACATCATTAGGGTCTGATTTTTAC